>CAVIXF010000072.1:0-9503 GCA_963646585.1 Candidatus Gastranaerophilales bacterium HUM_1
ATCTTATAGAGTTTTTAACTTATAGATTAAAAAGTCGTGGATTTATACGAAAATTTATTGTATATGTTAAAAACTTCCGTAAGTTTCAGTGATCTTCATTTCGTCGTCCCCCTTTTTCTGTCCCGGTTGCCGTTTATCTCCTCCAGTTCCGACATCGTCGAATATCTGGGCTCGCTCATCACCGCCTTGAGGTTTTCCGCATATCCCAACGCCTTGCACAGCTGCGCGTATGACTCCAGCGAAATCTTGTGTTCCCTCTCGAAACGGGCTATCGTCGGCACGGGGACTCCGGACTGCCCGGATACTGCCTTCCGCGACAGCCCCTTTTCCAGACGGCGCCGGCGGAAAGACTCCGCGAGCTGCCTCAACAGCGACTCGACAGGTTCGGAATACAAAGAATAAATCATAACATATTATCCGTTACAAACAGAATCGAGCCTTAAGAGATATTATCATATCGCTTAATAATATGCAAAGATATGAAATCCTCCGCGACAAAACAAGAACCGGGATATCACACGAAATCGGCTGACTGAAAACGCTTCAGTCAGCCGATTTGTGTGTCAGACGGGCTGCCGTCATTCGGGCCGCCCCGTCTGTGCCATTCAGACAGCCAGCCAGTGCCATTCAGACAGCCCGGCCAGTGTCGCCGCGGCAGTCCTACTTGACGACGAAGTCGGTCTTGTCGCGGAGGACGAGCTGGACGCTGCCCTGGTACATCGTGAGGATTCCCGTGGCGGTCACCGACTTGTCCCCGCTGAGGACGTCCGGGTCGATTTCGAGGTCGGCGAACTTGGAGTAGCCGCTGGTGCGGATCTGGACCGTGCCGCCGGCTCCGGTGAAGTACTGGCTCACGGAGTAGGCGCTGGCGTTGGCTCTGAGTTCGTCCTTGACGTCCGCGAGTGTGCGCGTGTCGCCCGAGCCTGAATTGCCGACCGTCGCGCTGTCCCACTGGCCTGAGTCAAGATACTCGAGAAACCTGTTCTTCGACATCGCCAGAGTGGTGATTCCCCAGGTCTGGTCGGAAAGGAAGATGCGGTTGGAGGAGTTGTCGTTCGACTCGTTCCCGCTGATGTAGAGCAGCGCGAAAGCCTCGTTCCCGTACTTCAGCCCCTCGATGGTCACGAGCGCCCCGACGAGGTCGGACGTGGCCTGGCAGTCGGACTTCGACGGCAGCGAGGTGATTTTCCTCGGCGCAATCTCCTTGATGTCATTGACGTCGCAGCGGAAGACGTGCTCGTTGATGATGAACTGGTTTTCGATGTACGAAGTCGAGTACTTCACCTGATCCGGATCCTTCAGCCCCACCTGAATCGTCCCCTGGCCGCCGTAGTTTCCTGTCTTGTAGCCGTATTCTCCGACGGAGAGCCCTTCGAGGCTGACATAGACCTCCTGTCCGACCTTGTAGTCGTTGTAGAGACTCGTGCGCCCGATCTTGATTTCAAGCCCCGGACCGTTCGCGTCGTCCTGGATGTAGAACGACTTGTAGAAGTTTCCGGAACGGTCGGAGGTGGTGACGCGGCCTTTGACCCAGATGTCCTCGTCAACCTCCCAGCACCAGGTCTTGAGCGAAGACGACTGGCCGTTATCGGCCGCCTCTTCGATGAACCGCTCCGAGAGCTCCTTGATTGTCAGCACCTTTCCCGTGACCTCCGACGGGTCGAACGGGGTGTATGCCTCCGGATTCCTGTATTTCCCCGTGAACACCGGCTGGAACTCCTCGCAGGAGGAGAACAGCATCGCGCAGCAGGCGAGGACGGAGACCATCCCCTTCAGACCCTGATATCCTTTCATAGACATATTCATTTTCATAGCCTTTTCCCCTCCTTAGAATCTGAAATAAAGATTCAACATATAATTTATCCCCTGCATATAGAAATATTTCGAATCGAACTTGAAATATTTGTCGTAGGTGGAATTGGTTATGAGACGGGTCTGTTCATATCCGCCCGTCTTTATGTTCCTGTTGTTCAGGAGATTCTTGACTTCGAGTGAGAAACCGAAATTGTAGGTCCTGCGGATGTACCAGGACTTGCCGACGCTGAGGTTCATAACCACCGCAGGCTTGAACTTCTCCTGGGAGGTCATATAGTTGATCTCGCCCGGAGTAAGCCCCGCATCGACATAGTCGGAGGTGAGCAGCCAGCCGCCGGCGTCGTTGTGGGCCGCGATCTGCGCGTCGGAAAGCTTGTTGTCCGGGCCGGCCGCCGCCTTGAGAGTGCGGTAGAGCGGGTTCATATCGAGGTAGGAGTTCGCATAGACGTTCGCCCCGAGAGTGAAGAACCAGTAGGAGCTTGTCCTGTAGTTCACGGCGAGGTTCGCGGCGAGCTGCGGAGTCGAAGGCACGTGGTGCTTCTGCACCTTCTCGACCACATAGTAGCCGTCCTCGTCCTTCTCGAAACAGTCGGTAGGGATGACGGTGGAGTTCTCCGGAATCACCGCGTCGGCCTTGAGCTTGTACACCGGACTGCTCGCCCAGTAGGTCACAGGCTTGCCGTAGGTGTCCTCCACCACGGAGGAGCTGTTGTCGACAGTCTGATACATCGTCGGAGTGGAGGTGTAGACATACTCGCCCCAGCTCAGCGCGCCCTGGAGGCTGAGCCCCTGCACCGGAAGCGGAAGCTTGAAGCCGAGCTCGATTCCGAGATGGCGCTGGTCTATGCCCGTCATCGCGAAGTTCGTGAACGAGTTCTGCGAGTCGTCGTAGAAGCTCATCATATCCGACTGGTCCATAATCTTGGTGTAGAATCCGGTCACGCGCAGGTCGTAGCCGTTGTGGCTGAGCTGGTAGTTGATGTCGGTCGAAACCGTCTTCACCGTGGTGAGGTTAGGAATCAGCGAGTTGCGCGTCCTCGGAGAGAGGAATGACTGGTTGAAGGTCGGCGCGTCGTTGAAATAGCCGGCGTTGGCGTAGAAGCGGTGGCCTCCGGTGAGGACATACTCCATATGCGCCTTGGCGGCGTAGGTGAAGAACCTCGAAATCTTTGAATTGCCCTTTGAGGTTATCACCTCGCCCGTAATCTTGTCGTAGGTGGTGAGCGTCTTGATGTTGCCGTTGATGTCGGTCGCGGTGATTTCGTTCCCGTTCTCGTCAAGCCCGGCGAAAAGCCCCTTGCGGAGAAGACCCTCCCTGCGGAAGGAGGCGTAGCCGGCCTTTCCGCCGACGTTCGCCTTGAAATTGCCGAACTCGAAACGCCCGTCCAGCCAGAGGTCGGCGTTGCGGGTGTGGGCGTAGTAGTCGTAGCCGTACTTGCCTCCCTTGGTGACCTTCTGCGCCTCGCCGTTGGCGCGCCAGTAGTCGAGGTCGTTCTGAATCATCGCCTCGGAGTAGGAGAAGTCACGCTCCGCGAAGTTGTCGACATTGAGGTAGTAGTCGCCGCCGAGCAGGTCCTTGACCTTCTTGTAGTATTCGCTGCGGTTGATCCGCCCGTTGACGCCCCCCGCGAGCGTGAACCAGCTGTTGGCGGTCCACTTGAAGCTGCCGGTGAGGTGGAAGTCGTTCTGGTCGACGCGCCTCTCCTCCTGGACATATTTGGAGCGGCCGTCGGCGGCGTTGTAGTTTATGTTGTAGAGACGGTCCCAGTCGAGGTGCTGGGTGTTCTCGTCATACTTCCACGCATACTCCGCGTAGGCATACTTGTCCTTGTCGTTCCTGTCCCACTCGGAGTCGGCCATATAGAAGTAGCTCGGGAGGTTGCGGTAGTAATCCGCGCGCGGGTCGGCGGAGTCGTACCAGTCGAGGGCCGAGTAGCCGTTCCTTCCCGTGCGGAAGAGCGCCGTGACGCTCCCTTCGAGGTTGTCGAGGAGATTGGCTGTATATTTGAGCACGAACACCGGCTCGTGGGTGCTGCGCACGCGGGAGTTGCGCACCTTTCCGTTCTGGTAGCCCCAGTTGGAGTTGTACATATTGTCGCCCATAAGGTTGTACACCTCCTGCGTGGAGGCGTTCTGCGCCCCCCTCTGTCCCGGGGACGCGAAAACCATAAAGGCGAGACGGTGACGGTCGTTGAATTTCTTCTCCGCTCCGAGGTAGTAGGCGAAGGAACGGTAATATACTCCCTTCACCCAGTCGTTGCCTCCGAGACGGGCCGAGACGTTGGCCGCGAACGACCAGCCGTTGTCGAGTTCGCCGGAAGCGTAGTTCGCCATAAGCCGGAAGCGGTAGAGAGCCGAATTGCTCAGGACGCTGAACCTCCAGCCCGGACGCACTGACGCAGGGTTCGCGAGGATGTTGGTGACTCCGTTGTAGCCTCCGAGGCTGTAGTCGGAGATTTCCGTGCCCACGGTGCTCTCCTTGGCCCTCATCGCCTCGTTCAGGCCGCTCCAGAGGGAGAACGGAGAATAGCCGGTGATCGCGTCGTTCATCTTAACGCCAGCCACGAGCACGTCCTGGGTCTCGCTGTTGTAGCCCCTGTTCTTGAAGCGGACGTCGCTGAAGCCGTAGCCCACGATGTTGTTGTAGGGGTCGTTCGCCCCGAAGAGGATGGAAGGGGTGTCGGTATATCCGGAATCCTCCATATCGAACTCCGCGAAGTTCGAGTCATCGACATCCGCCACGGTCTGTTCCGCGACGAGAGAGACGAAGACGATGTCTTTCACATATCCCTCGACGGTGAGGTTGATCTGCGAGGGCAGAAACCCCTCCGCCTCGACGGTCATAAGATAAAGTCCGTCCGCAAGCCCCTCGAAGATGAAGGTTCCGTCGGCGCGGGAGAAGTCATCGACCACCGCCTCGGCGTCCTTCACGATTGTGATGCGGGCGTTAGAAACCGGCACGCGCCCGGCGCGGTTCACCACAGTACCCTTCACGCCGCCGACTCCGCCCGTCTGGGCGAAAACGGAGAGCGAGCAGAGCAGCGCCGCCGCAGCCATCAAAAATTTTTTAGTCATATCACTTTGTGTTTATTGTTTTCCTACTACGATATAAGTCGGATAATGGTCGCTGTACCCTCCGATGAAAGCCCCGTTGGAGAAAGTCCTGAACGGATATCCCTTGTACTGCCCCTTCTGCGTGGTCATCCAAGGCCGCTTGAACACCACTCCGTAATACTCCTTCCCGTGGTTCTTCGTCACCGGCTGAATCTTCAGGCCGCCGTCCGGAGCGAGGGCGAGGTTGTAGTTCACAAGCTGAAGGTCGTAGATGCTCCAGACGCCCTGATAGCAGAGAGAGCCGTAGCCCGCCTTGAGCATCGCGATGTAAGGGGAGAAGAAATCCGCCGGAGTGACCTCGTCGAGACGCTCCCGTCCGTGGAGATATTCAGCCATCGAGACGTCGGTAGGGTTGTCGTTCATATCCCCCATCACCACAATCTTGATTCCCGGATATTTCTCCTCCATCCCCCTGGCGTGGTCGTAGATG
This sequence comes from Candidatus Gastranaerophilales bacterium HUM_1, assembly GCA_963646585.1. Lineage (GTDB taxonomy): Bacteria > Bacteroidota > Bacteroidia > Bacteroidales > UBA932 > Cryptobacteroides. The sequence continues at coordinate 5,360 of CAVIXF010000072.1, forward strand.
ATCTCCGCGCCGCGGCTTCGGAGGTTGCCGCCCTTTCCGCCGACACGGGATGGAAGATGCGCCACATAGAAGGCGAACTGCTCCCCGGCTATGAGTCCGTGAACCATAAGAATGTCGCGTGTCTTGAAATAGGAGGTGTCAACATCGGAGAAGTCGATGTCGGAGTTGAAGTCGAAAGGGATTGACTCGCTGTCCAGAAGAGTGAACTGCTCAGGCCTGTAGAGCAGGGCGACATCCACTCCGCGGCGGTCAGGGCTGTCATAGTGGACGATCTGGTAGTTCGCCTCGGAGATTTCCGGCTGGCTCACGAGATCCTCGATGACCATACGGTTCTCGATTTCGGAGATGCCGAGGACGGTGTGCCAGCGTCTGTTGTTGTCGGCCATCTCACGGATGACTGTGGCGAGGTTGTGGAGCTTCTTCCCGTATTTCGCCTGCGTCCATTTGTTCTTGCCCTGCGGAAGGAACTCGTTGTCGTTCTTCACGGGGTCGTCATAAATGTCGAAGAGGTTCTCGAGGTTGTAGAACCCGATGACATAGTTCTGACTCGTCTTCTGCGCGAACGTCTGGAGCGACAGCAGAAGCAGGAGCGCGGCGACTGAAAATAACCGTTTCATACTTTCATTATAGTTTGGTGTCAATTGTTTCAGTGTCATTATCTTTCCCCGTCAATGGCTTATGAACCGCCGTTCCGGCGATATGCCCCGGAGCTCCAAGAAAGTTTCTAAATCGGCCATATATTCTCGGACGGGGTCTTCGCCTCGATTGCCGCCGCCTCCGTCTCCCCGACCTTCGCCGGAAGGTTCACGAAGAGGTCTATGCCGAGCTTCTCCTCAAGCGCGTCGATTGACATCATATCCGAACGGGTGATGGAGCCGCTGCGTGCCTTGTGGTCGAGCCACACCGCGCAGCCGGAATATCCCTGGGAGGAGTTGTAGCGCAGCAGAGCCTTGTAGTAGGCGGACGGCACGGTCAGGTAATGGCCGCCCCTGTCCTTGATCGTGCCGCAGCCCGAACCGACGACGCAGCCGGTCACGACATAGAGGGTGTCAGCCTTTCTGGACCAGTCGCGCACCGTGCCTTCAAGCTTCGCCCAGACCTGCTGGTTGAATCCGCTGAGCTGCGCCGTGACGTTCGTCGCGTAGAAAGTCTGCTCGTTGGAGTTGCCTGCGTAACGGTCGGCCGAGGGGATCTGATGCCCCCGGTCGTAGCCGGAATATCCGAAGCCTCCGGTGACTATGGCCGGCTGAAGCGATTCAGGAAGGAACGGGTCGAAAGCCCATTCGTCGGAGCGGCTGCCGCCGCCGATAAGCCCGGAGTTGAGCGGATAGGCCACCCAGATCGCGAGGTAATCGTCCTGCTTCCAGTAGAGGGAGTAGTTCCTCTGCCGCCGTCCGTTCACGGTCATATTGTGCCAGATATATTTCAGTCCGTCGTCCGCCGCAGTTTCGGGCAGTTCGAGCCATCCGAACGGGCTTGCGTCCGCTATGCCGCCGTCCTCCGTCACGGACGAGGAGGAATCCGCCGTGTCCTGCACCAGAGTGCAGCTCGACTCCTCCGAACCCGAGACGAGTTTAATGGTCAGCGACCGCGCCTCGCCCCCCGTGTTCCGGCCGTAGCTCAAAATCACATTCGCCTTGTCGCCTTTTCCCGAAAGGGTCTGGTCAGTCCCGTCCGCGCCGAAGCCGGCCCAGGACTCCGCATCGCCGGAATCAGACTCCGAATCACCGAAATCAAGGGAGAGAGTCCACTCTCCGGAGGCCTTCACGGCGACGAAAAGACTCCCAGCCGCATCCGTCACGTAAGATTTTTTCAGAGACACGGAAACGACGCCGTCCTCCTCTTTCTCTTTCCCGGTCTTTCCGAGCGGGTCGCAGGACACGGCAAGAGACAGAATCATCAGGAATGCCGACAGGCGGAAGAATGACTTCATTTGGATGTGCTTCTTATTCGTGACTTAAGGGAAGCCCGCCTTGACGGCGGGTTTCCCTTAAATGTCAGAATCTTTAAACAAATAAACTATTCGTAAGAAAGTTCTATCTTGGAAATATACATCGCGCTCTTATTGGAGCGCAATCCGACATAGTCATAGTCTCCGGTTATCACGAGTTCAGTTGATGTTCCACAAATAATCGAGCCCAACTTTTTCCCACTTTTGCTGTCATCGTACAAATCAGCGGCTGTCGTATATGCAGAAGCACTGCCATAAATATCCAAGGTGCGGCCTTCGGCCGTGCCACTTCCCCAGGTGACGACCACTTTCCGGATTTTTCCACCGGATGTAGTGGAAACTATCCCGGCGTTATTGCTGCTACGAAGCTGTATCTCTGACTTTGACGTTTTTGCATTATTTCCAGCATAGACAGCAGTGGAGGTCGGTGCTTTTACATCAGTAAAATCGGTGTAAGTTGTAGATGTAGCCTTGAACAAATCAGCGGTAAGGACATCAACGGTAAGATTTCCTGTATCCACATACCTACCCTGATTGATTGTAACGGTGACGGTGCGGTCAACCTCCTTGATGTTCGTGTCAGTCGTGGTGACTTTCACGGTAGCCGTCTTGCTCGCAGCCGTGTCAGTGTTGGCGGCGAAAGTAACCGTGATTGTGGCGTCTCCGTTGCTGGACGCATTGTCAATTGTGAAACCCTCAGTTTCTGAAGCCGCAGTCCACGCGACATTGCTCTTGACATTGATTGTCGCGGAAGTCGCGGCTGCGGCGACATCTATCGAGGTCGGCGTCACCTTGAGATATGAACCGGCGCTCTCGACATTGGTGGCGAGTATGTTGAAATAAGTGGTGGTGCCTAATACCGACCGATAGAGATAGTATCCGCTCACTGTCACAGGCACCCCGTCCAGGCCGGAGATGTCATCAACAGGAGCTGCGATTGTGCCCTGAACCGTCGTGTTGTCATCAATAACGATGTTATAGTTGTCGTAATATGACCCCCTGCTTATTGACAATGTACCTGACAACTTCACATATCCCAGGACGGTCGTGTATGATTCTATGTTGCTTCCTGTCAGCGCAGTCGCCGTCGGATGAGAGACCGTAGCCCCAGACTGGTTCACGGTGACGGTCGGACTCGTAATCTGCGGCGTGCCGTTATGCTCACCTTCGACTCCCTCCACGGAGACGGTGTCGCCGACTTTCACCTTGGCTGCGGCGTCCTTTCCGTAAACAAGATTAAGCCCGCCTTCCGCATCCTTCACGATGAAGGATATTCCGGAAGCCGCAACCACAACGCCCTCAACGGTGACAGTTTCAACAACCGGAGCGTCACCGCCGACAGAAACAAGCCGAGGGGCGACATTCTCTTTCTTCGTCATCTCCGGCGTATTTCCATAGTAGTTCTGCAGATATCCGTAAAGGACGACTTTGCTGCCGGCCTTGAACGGAAGAGAATCCTCGCTGGTGAATTTCGCCCCGCCATATCCCAGAAGCGCATAGACATAGAACTGATTCGCGGATTTGCCGTCATCTGAAATATACATCGTCACGGAGCCGTACGTCGAAATGGTTGTCGCCGCATTTTGCAGAGAAACGACGATTCCGGACACATACACCGGAGCATCCGAGTAGGCATTTGTCCCAAGCGCCTCCGCTTTCGCCTTGGCCTGAGCGACAGTATACGGCTTCTCCTCAGTGCCGTCACCCTCTTCAATTGTGCCGCCCGCTCCGTCCTGCGTGATCGTGAGGGTCTTCTTCACGATTGAGCAGCGGAAGGTGATCTTCGCCTCTCTTGTCACGCTGCTGTTCTCAAGAACCGAGACTTCGATTTCGGCCGCGCCGTCACCCTTTGTCTTGCTCGGAGTGACCCAGTCGGCATCAAATTCATCAATTTCCCACGCCTGATTTGCGTCAACCTTGACCGTCTTAGTCCCGGCGACAGCTTCGAATTCAAGGCTCGAAGGGTCGAGTTTCAATGAAGGCTTGTCGTTGGACTTGTCCTTCGTGCACCCCGCCGCAGCCACAGTCGCAACTGCAAGCAGCGAAAGAAATAAATGCTTGATTTTCATTTTATTGTGTGTTTAATGGTTTTGCCTGCAAAAGTGCTGCAAATTTAACGGCAAAAATTCGGATTTCAAAGCCGCCGCCTCAATTTTTTACATTTCCGCAATAGCACAACGTACCTCCACCGAC
>CAVIXF010000073.1:0-9460 GCA_963646585.1 Candidatus Gastranaerophilales bacterium HUM_1
GGCGGTTCAGTCCATCGACTGGCGGGTGCGGGTGGAGACTATCAGCATATCCACATACTCGGAGGGGTCAACCGAGGCGAAGAGATAGTTCACCGGGTTCAGGACTAGGGTGTCGCGGCGGACTTCGTAGTGGAGATGCGGGGCGTAGGCGTTGCCGGAGACTCCGACGCCGCCGATGACGTCGGACTGCTTCACCGGCCGCCCCTGACGGACGTTTATCGCCGAGAGATGGGCGTAGGTCGTCTCATAGCCGTTTCCGTGGGTGATCGTCACCACGTTCCCCTGCCCCTTCATCGAGCGTACGACCCTGGTCACGACCCCGTCGGCGGCGGCGCGTACCGGGACGCCCGCGTCGGAGATTATGTCAAGCCCGTTGTGGGGCACTTCGACCTTGTAGTAGGGATTAATCCTTTCGCCCGTCGAAGCCCCTATCTGCGCGTACGAGACCCCGTCTATCGGGCAGACGAGCGGCGGGAGATTCTCCTTCCCCTCCGAGAGCGCGGCCGTCACCTCGGCGAGGTTGCGCTCGATGTCCCGCGCCTTCCCGGCCAGAATCCGGGACTTCTCAGCCGCATAAGTCACCATATCGGAGTCGGGGATGGAATCCAGCGCGTCGGGGAGATGGAACGAGGACAGCCTGTCGACTTCCGGCGGGTCCGTCCTGAAAATCTCGCGGTACACGGCAGCGTCCCTCACTGAAAGACGGCGGATTTCATCGGAGAGCATCGCCGACTTCTTCTCCAGCGACGGGAGCTGCTCCCTGTAGGCGCGGTTCTGGACTATCAGAGCCGCCTCCTCCTTCGTGTTGAAAACCAGGGCGAAAAGCAGATAGCAGACGACCGTGATCGACAGCGACAGCGCGACGAAGGTCAGAAGCCAGCGCAGGACGGAGGAGAATGAGGACTTCTCCTTGCGGAACTTCAGATTCCGGGCGTCGTATATGTATCTTTTCGCCATAATCGAGTTTCGTATATATCTCTATCCTATTGAATTATATATCCTCGTCTATTTTATAATCCCCGTCTGTCGCTGAATACGCCCCTACTTTGACTGGAACCCCTTTCCGTCGACGTCAGCCATCGTGGAGTATTCCTCCTTCGAAATCGTCAGATCCATATAGTTGAACGGATTTGTCGGAACACCCTTGTATATCACCTCGTAGTGGAGATGAGGGCCGGTCGATTTCCCCGTGTTCCCGACGCTTCCTATGTTCTCTCCGCGCCTGATTCTCGCGCCCTCGGTGACTCCGATGAAGTTCAGATGCGCATAGCGCGTCTTGTAGCCGAAGCCGTGGTCAAGGACAATCTGGTTGCCGTAGCCCCGCGTGGAGAAATGCACGGACTCCACGACCCCGTCGCCGGTGGCATAGACCGGATAGCCGACATTCGCCGCGAAATCGAGCCCGTGATGGAAGGCCGGACGGTGGGTCTTCGGGTCGGAACGGCGGCCGAAAGTGCTTGAGAGATGGTATTTGGTCCGGTCGGGGTTTATCGGCGGGATGACCGGCACGCAGGAGGCCATATTCCCGGCCTGCTTCGCCAGCCGCAGCACGTCGTCGTAGGACTTCGACTGGATGTACGCCTTCTTCAGCAGCACGTCCGTCTCCACCACCGCGTTCCGAAACTGGACGCTGAACGCGCTCTCGTCCAGCCACAGATAGCGGTTCTCCCCCGCGAAGCCGGCCTCCCTGACCTCCGGGGTTATCCGGTTCATACCGAGAACCGTCCTGTAGATTTCGTTGTCGCACATCTCCAGGGCCGCGAGCCGCTCCGAAGACTCCCTCAAGTCAGCTCCGAGAAGTTCCACCTGCGAAAGCAGGGCGGCGTTGCGCTTCTTCAGAAGAGTCGTCTTCGGAAGCTCAAGATGCAGCACGCCCGTCAGCAGCCAGAGGTTCAGCACCGCCGTCAGCGAACTGGCCACGAAAAGGACAAGCAGGCGGACAGCCCTGTCCCTCGCGGAGTTCCTGTCCTCCTCGTAGGAAAGAGTCTTGACGTTGAAAGTGTACTTCTTGGATGCAGACATATCGGCAAAGATAGGGGTTTTTGATAAATTTATAGTAATTTTGCGGGTTATTTCGTTCTGCGGCCCTGTGTCATCCGGGTACGGAGACATATCCATAGAGGAAAATATCCCGGATACGGGAATATGACCGGAGAGGGAAAAAACGGGTACGGAAATATATGACCGGAGAGGAACAAACCGGATACGGATATATATAAACGATATATAAACATACATTATAATATATATGATGACATCCAAAGAGATAAGGCAGGCCTATCTCGACTTTTTCGCTTCAAAGGGGCACACGGTCGTGCCCTCCGCGCCGATGGTCGTGAAGAACGACCCCACGCTAATGTTCACCAACGCCGGAATGAACCAGTTCAAGGACTGGCTCCTCGGCAACAGCCCTGCGCCGTTCCCGCGTGCGACGGACAGTCAGAAGTGCCTGAGGGTCAGCGGAAAGCACAACGACCTCGAAGAAGTGGGGCACGACACCTACCACCACACGATGTTCGAGATGCTCGGAAACTGGAGCTTCGGGGACTATTTCAAGAACGAGGCGATAGACTGGGCCTGGGAGCTTCTGACCGAGGTCTACAAGATTGACAAAGAGAGACTTTACGCGACCGTCTTCGAGGGCTCGGAGGAGGACGGGACGGCGCTCGACACCGAGGCCCGCGACCGCTGGCTCACCCACCTTCCGGCGGACAGGGTGCTGCTCGGGAACAAGCACGACAACTTCTGGGAGATGGGCGACACGGGACCCTGCGGACCCTGCTCGGAGATACACATAGACCTCAGGAGCGACGAGGAGCGCAAGGCCGTTCCGGGGGCGGAGCTCGTGAACAAGGGGCATCATCTGGTGATCGAGATCTGGAACCTCGTGTTTATGCAGTACAACCGCAAGGCGGACGGCTCGCTCGAACTCCTGCCGCACAGGAACGTGGATACGGGAATGGGCTTCGAACGCCTCTGTATGGCGCTTCAGGGCAAGCAGAGCAACTACGACACCGACATATTCACTGGGATGATACACAGGATCGAGGAGCTTTCCGGGAAGAAATACGGAGCCGGGGAGAAGACAGACATCGCGATGAGGGTCATCGCCGACCACATCCGCGCAATCTCGTTCTCCATCGCCGACGGCCAGCTGCCGTCCAACGTGAAGGCTGGCTATGTAATCAGGCGCATCCTGCGCCGCGCCGTGCGCTACGGCTACACCTTCCTCGGCTTCAACGAGCCGTTCCTCTGCCGTCTGGTCGGCCAGCTCGTGAGCGATATGGGCGAGTTCTACCCGGAAATCGCGCTCCAGCAGAGCCTCATCGAGAAGGTCATCAAGGAGGAGGAGCTTGCGTTCCTGCGCACTCTCGACAGGGGCATCAAGCTGATTGACAGCATAATGGAGAAATGCGCCGACACCAAGGTCATCAAGGGCGAGGACGCTTTCACTCTCTACGACACCTTCGGATTCCCGATCGACCTGAGCGAGCTCATCGCTTCGGAGAAGGGATATGCCATCGACCTTGAGGGATTCGAGACCGAGCTCAAGAAGCAGAAGGACAGGGCCCGCAACGCCACGGCCAACGAGTTCGGGGACTGGATCGAGTTCCACCACTGCGACAGCGTGGAGTTCCTCGGCTACGACTTCACGGAGATTGACGGGGCGCTTCTCGCACGACACAGGACGGTGAAACAGAAGAACAGGGAGATGATCCAGCTCGTGTTCGACCGCACGCCGTTCTACGGGGAGATGGGAGGACAGGTAGGAGACACCGGGTACATCGAGTCCGAGGACGGCGAAAAGGTGAGGATTCTCGACACGGTGAAGGAGAACAACCTCACGATACACATAGCCGAGAGGCTTCCGGAGAACTGCGCGGGCGGCTTCCGCCTCGTCGTGGACGCGGAGCGCAGAAGACGGATAGAGAACAACCACAGCTGCACGCACCTTCTCCACCAGGCTCTCCGCGAGATTCTCGGGACGCACGTGGAGCAGAAGGGTTCGTTCGTGAACGACGAATATTTCCGCTTCGACTTCTCGCATTTCGAGAAACTCTCCGACGAACAGATAGACAAGGTTGAGAAGAGGGTCAATGAACTGATACGCCGCAACTTCCCTCTCATCGAGAAGAGGGACGGGACTATGGCCGACGCGAAGGCTATGGGGGCTATGGCCCTGTTCGGTGAGAAATACGGCGACCGCGTCCGCATCGTGCGCTTCGGGGACTCCGTGGAGCTGTGCGGAGGATGCCACACCGGTGCCACGGGCAACATAGGATTCTTCAAGATCGTGTCAGAGAGCGCGATAGCCGCCGGGATGAGACGAATAGAGGCCAAGACCGGACTCGCCGCAGAGAACGTGGTGGACGCGATGGAGAACGCCCTGCGGGCGGCGAAGGCGCTGTTCAACAATGTTCCGGACCTCGCCGCGGCCATCCACAAGCTCATCGACGAGAACGACGGCTTCAAGAAGGAGATTGAGAACATCGCGAAGGAGAAGGCCGCCGCGTTCAAGAATGTGCTTCTCGACAGCGCGAAGGATGTGAACGGGGTCAGGGTCGTGGTGCTGCGCAAGGGACTGGACCCTGTGATGCTCAAGAACGCCGCGTTTATGCTCCAGAAGGAGGCGGAGAACCTCGCGGTGATCGCCGCATACGAGCACGACGGCAAGCCGCAGCTGCTCGTGATGTACTCTGCGGACCTCGTGGCCAAGGGGCATAACGCCGGCAGCGACGTCCGCGCCGCAGCCAAGGCCATCCTCGGCGGCGGAGGCGGCCAGCCGGGTCTCGCCACCGCCGGCGGCAAGAACGTCGCAGGCCTCGACGAGGCCGTCGAAATCCTCCTCGGCAACATCAAGTAAAACAGATGTTCTGTTCTTGATATAAGTTCATTTAGCAACATAAAGGAGGGAATGAAGAAGTTAGACCGGTTCATACTCAAGTCCTTCGTACTGCCCTTCATCGCAATCCTCCTGATTGTGATATTCATCCTTATGATGCAGTTCCTCTGGCTCTACATCGACGAGCTTGTGGGCAAGGGGCTCGGTATGTCCGTCATACTCGAATTTATGATGTGGGGGGCGTGCACCCTGCTGCCCCTTTCGCTTCCTCTGGCGACCCTGCTCTCGTCGATGATGACGCTCGGCAACTTCGCGGAGAGCAACGAGCTGCTGGCGATGAAGGCCGCAGGCATATCCCTGTCAAGGGTTCTCCTCCCGATAGGTTCGGTCTGCTTCATCATCAGCGTCGGGGCCTTCTTCATCGCGGACGACCTGATTCCGGTGGCATATAACCAGATCTACACCCTCCGCGAGGACATCGGCAAGACGAAGTCGGAGATCAAGATTCCGACGGGCACGTTCTACGACGGAATCGATGGCTACATCCTCCGTGTCGAAGACCGCAACGACAAGACCGGGATGATGTACAACACGATGGTCTACAACCACACCGGACGCAAGGGAAACACCAGTATGACCATCGCCGACTCCGCGCTGATCACGATGTCGAAGGACAAGAGCTATCTGGTGTTCACCCTCTTCGACGGCTCTAACTTCGAGGAGACCAACACGAAGAAGTACAGGGACACGACCCTCCAGCTTCAGAAAATCGAGTTCAGCAGGCAGGAGATCGTCATCCCGCTTGAGAACTACGCCTTCCACAAGTCGGACTCGGCGAGGTACAGCGACCAGGTGAAATCTATGAGTCTCAAGGAGTTGAGATATGGCAAGGATTCCATCGGCGGGCTGAACACGGAGGTCTGGAAAGACAATGTGAAGGCGGTCGAGGGCTACCGCTCCGGCTTGAGATACGCGTCGCAGATGGACTCGTCTTCGAGAGTCCGGATCACGACCCCGTTCCGCCCGGAGAATGTCGGGCAGTGGAAGGACGTCGACTCGGAAATCCACGCGGTTGAACAGGCGATTTCAAAGGCAGAAGACCTTCAGAGCACGCTTTCGATGTACGCGAGCGACACCGGCTACCACACGAGGATTCTGCGCAACATCGACATCGAAATCCTCAGCAAGTTCGCCCTCTCGCTCGCCTGCTTCATATTCTTCCTCATCGGAGCTCCTCTGGGCGCGCTCATCCGCAAGGGAGGCCTCGGCACTCCGGCGATAATCTCGGTGCTCTTCTTCGTAGCGTACTGGGTCATAGACATTTCCGGCAAGAAGCTCGCGAGGGACGGCGCGACAGACCCGGTTCTCGGGGTTTTCATCTCAAGCTACATCCTCTTCCCGACGGGCGTGTTCCTGACCTGGAAGGCGGTGAATGACTCGACGCTGTTCAATGCCGACAACATAAAGAACAGATTCAGAAAGATAAAGGCAAAAGTTATGGGAATATTCAAGAAGACGAGAATCGTCTATATGGGGACTCCGGAGTTCTCCGTCGCCCCTCTCGACAGGCTGATAAAGAAGGGATATGACGTCGTGGGCGTCGTGACCGTCGCAGACAAGCCGTCGGGGCGCGGGCTGAAGATGAACGAGAGCGCGGTTAAACAGTATGCTCTCGCCCACGGGATTCCGCTGCTCCAGCCGGTGTCGCTCAAGGACGAGGCTTTCCTAGACGCGCTCAAGGCCTGGAAGCCTGACCTTTTCGTGGTGGTGGCGTTCAGGATGCTCCCGGAGTGCGTCTGGAGCATTCCGAAGCTCGGGACGTTCAACCTGCACGCGGCTCTTCTTCCGCAGTATCGCGGCGCGGCCCCTATCAACTGGGCAGTCATCAACGGCGAGAATATGACGGGAGTCACCACGTTTATGATTGACGCGGGGATGGACACCGGCAAGATTATGTACCGCGAGCAGTGCCCGATTCTGCCGACGGACACCGCAGGGGACGTCCACGACAAGCTTATGGCGATCGGGGCCGACCTTGTGGAGCAGACGGTGGAGTCCATCATCGAGGGCAGCGTGGAGTTCCGCATACAGCGGAGCTTCATCCAGGGCTCCGAGGTTCTGAAACCCGCGCCGAAGATCAGCAAGGAGATGTGCCGCATCGACTGGAACCGCGGCACGACGGATATTTACAACCTCGTCAGAGGCCTAAGCCCGTATCCGACCGCATACACCGAGATTCAGCGGGACGGGGAGGCTCCTGTGACGCTCAAGATTTTCTTCGGGGAGAAGGTCCTCGGAGAGGATTTCACCCGGATATGCCCGTCCGGAGCCGTTCCGGGGCGGATTCTGAGCGACGGCAAGACCTACCTCGCCATCGCGACGGCCGACGGGGCGCTCTCCGTCACCGACCTTCAGCTCGCCGGGAAGAAGAGGATGGACGCCCGGAATTTCTTACTTGGTTTCCGGGATGCGGACTCCTGGCAGGTGGTCGCTCCGCCCGCAGCGGAAGCGTAAACCGGAACAGCGTCCTTCCGACCAATGAGCGCAGCCCAAATTTATTTGAGACTGCCGAGGCGAGAAAAGTGGCGTATGCAATACTAACATTAAATAAGTTTTAGTTTAGGAACTTATATTGGGAATGGATGAGCTCGTGATTCTTGCCGACGGGGACTTCCCCGCATCCGAGTACCCGCTGTGGCTGCTCGGAAGGGCGGAGGCGGTGGTGTGCTGCGACGGGGCTTTGGTCAAGTACCTCGAATTCAGCGGCGGGAGGACTCCTGCGGCGGTCGTCGGGGATATGGACACCCTCTCCCCGGAGATGCAGGAGCGGTTCGCGGAAATCATCGTCAAATACGACGAGCAGGACTACGACGACCTCGCCAAGGCCGTGAGATATTCACTTACAGCCTGTCCGGAAGTCGAAAGGATACACATCCTCGGAGCGACGGGAGGCCGGGAGGACTTCACCATCGGGAACTGCGGGCTGCTTATGGAGTTCGGCCGCAGGCATCCCGACGTCGCGTTCGATATGATTTCGGATCATACGACCGCGTTCCCGCTCCACGACGGCGGCTCGTTCGACTGCGGAGAGGGGCGCACGGTGTCGGTCTTCTCCCCCGACCCCACGCTGCGCATCGCCTCGCAGGGGCTCGCGTGGCCTCTCGACGGGGTGTGCTTCGACAACTGGTGGAAAGGTATACGCAACCGCGCCACGGCCGACCGAATATCGCTGAAGTTCAATCACCCCGCCCCGGTCCTCATCATACTCGACTGACGGCGGAATGAATCATAGGCATAGGCACGAAGCATAGGCACAAGGCACAGGCAAGAAGCATAGATTAGGACACCTACACGGGGATATGCCCGGAACATTTGAGACACAGACATTTAAGAATAAATATGGAAAAGAAGATTTATTTTCCCGAAACCCAGGACATCGAGAAGGCTTCGGAGAGGCTGAAGGAGATTCTCACCCCCACCCCGCTCCAGTTGAACGCCCATTTCTCCGACAAATACGGCTGCGAAGTCCACCTCAAGCGGGAGGACCTCCAGATGGTGCGCTCCTACAAGATCCGCGGAGCCTACAACAAAATCCGCTCGCTCCGGCCGGACGTGCTCAGGAACGGCATCGTCTGCGCCTCGGCCGGCAACCACGCGCAGGGAGTGGCGTTCTCCTGTGACAAGCTGAAAATCAAGGGGTCGATTTATATGCCCGTGACCACCCCGAGACAGAAGATCGAGGCGGTGAGTATGTTCGGGAAGGAATATGTCGACATCGTCCTCACCGGAGACACCTTCGACGAGGCGAACGAGGCGGCGATAAAGTACTCCCGGAGCAGCGGAAAGACCTTCATCCCGCCGTTCGACGACGAGAAGATCATCGAAGGACAGGGGACGGTCGGGCTGGAGATCGTCGCGCAGAGCGAAGAGCCGTTCGACTTCGTATTCATCCCAATCGGCGGGGGCGGACTCGCTTCGGGTGTGGGCGCGTACATTCACGCGAAATGGCCTGAATGCAGGATTGTCGGAGTGGAGCCGGCCGGAGCGGCGAGTATGAAGGCCTCGATCGAGGCCGGACACGTCGTCGACCTTGAGCACATCAACAAGTTCGTGGACGGGGCGGCGGTGAAGAAGCCGGGCAGGCTGACCTACGGGATATGCAGCGAGATTCTGGACGACATCATCGCCGTTCCGGAGGGGGCGGTCTGCACGACCATAATCGAGATGTACAACAAGAACGCGACGGTGGTCGAGCCGGCGGGGGCGCTTTCAGTGGCGGCCCTGCGGTTCTGCCAGGACAGGATAAAGGGCAAGAAAGTCGCCTGCATCATCTCCGGGAGCAACAACGACATCACCAGGATGGAGGAGATCCGCGAGCAGAGCCTTGTCTATGAGGGTCTTAAGCACTACTTCATCGTGAACTTCCCGCAGAAGGCCGGGGCGCTGCTCTCGTTCATCCGCGACGTCATAGGCCCGTCGGACAACCTCGTCTACATCCAGTACATCAAGAAGACCAACAAGGAGGAGGGTCCTGCGCTCATCGGCATCGAGGTGGCGGCGCGGGAGGACTACGACGCGCTTGTCCGGCGGATGGAGGCTCACGGCATCATCTATGAG
>CAVIXF010000074.1:0-9388 GCA_963646585.1 Candidatus Gastranaerophilales bacterium HUM_1
ATCGTGGAGAACCTTCCCGCAGCCCCGCCCTGGTACGACAAGGACACCTTCACGGACAAGAACCTGAGGTTCTTCGCGTCGGAGATCATACGCGAGAAGATATTCCTCAACTACTCCCAGGAAGTCCCCTACTGCTGCGAGGTGGCGGTCGAAGAGTTCAAGGAGGGGGAAGAGAGATATGAAATCGGGGCGGTCATATATGTGATGAGGGACTCCCAGAAGGGGATAATCATCGGCAAGGGCGGCTCCACGCTCAAGAAGGTGGGAACGCAGGCGAGGCTGGATATGGAGGACTTCTTCCAGAAGAAGGTCTTCCTGAAGCTGTTCGTGAAAGTCGATGACGGCTGGAGGGAGAGCAAGCGGGAGCTGAAGAGGTTCGGCTACGAACATTGAGCCGTAAACTCAGACGGCCGGGAAAAGTGCGCGGGCTTCAAGAAACTTGAAAGGAGAGACAGGCCGCGGACATTGAACAGGAACCAAAGCGAATTTATATGGACGAGTTTGATGACGTACCGGAGGAAATGACCGGGGAAGAAGAGAACGTCGGGACGGAGGACGTCGAATCCGCAGGGGAGCTTGCGGAGGGGGTCGAGCCTTCCGGGAAGTTCGAGAAGCTGCTCGGAGAGGACAGCCGGCACTTCAAACTGTCCGGAATGTTCAGGGAATGGTATCTGGACTACGCGTCCTACACCATCCTCTACCGCGCCGTGCCCCACATCGTCGACGGTCTGAAACCCGTGCAGAGGCGGGTGCTCCACGCGATGTACAGAATCGACGACGGAGCCTACACCAAGGTGGCTAACATCATCGGGCAGGCGATGCAGTACCACCCGCACGGCGACGCGTCCATCGGCGGGGCGCTCGTGCAGCTGGGGCAGAAAGGCCTGCTGATCGACTGCCAGGGAAACTGGGGAAGCATCATCACGGGAGACGCCAACGCCGCCCCGCGATACATCGAGGCGCGCCTGAGCAGATTCGCCAAGGAGGTGGTCTTCAACCCGAAGATCACCCCGTGGATGACCTCCTACGACGGACGCAACCAGGAGCCGGTGGAGCTGCCGGTGAAATTCCCGCTGCTGCTCGCGCAGGGCACGGAGGGCATCGCCGCCGGACTCGCCTCGAAGATACTCCCCCACAACTTCAACGAGCTTCTGGACGCTTCGGTGGCCATACTCGAAGACAAGCCCTTCGAGATTCTGCCTGACTTCCCGACCGGAGGATTCGCGGACTGCTCGAAGTACAACTGCGGACGGCGGGGAGGCGTGGTGAAGGTGCGCGCCAGAATCGAGAAGATTGACAAGAACACCATAGCCGTCACCGAAATCCCATACGGGAAGACCACCCACCTGCTGATAGACTCCATACTCAAGGCCAAGGACAAGGGAAAGATAAAGATCCGCAAGATCGAGGACCTCACCACGGAGAAGGCGGAGATATTGATCCATCTCCCGAACGACGTCTCCCCGGACAAGACGATAGACGCGCTCTACGCCTTCACCGACTGCGAAATATCCATATCCCCGAACACCTGCGTCATCGTCGACAAGAAGCCACAGTTCCTCGGGGTGGACGACGTACTCCGCTACGACACCCTCCACACCCGCGACCTGCTGGGGGCGGAGCTCCGGATACGCCTCTCCGAACTGGAGAACGAATGGCACTACAACTCGCTGGAACGCATATTCTTCGAGGAGAGGGTCTACAAGATTCTCGAAAAGGACGACGCGAAGACCTGGGAGACGCAGCTGGACGAAGTCTTCGCGAAGATGAAGGAATATCAGGCTATGCTCAAGCGGGAGATCGTCCGCGACGACATCCTGAAGCTCGTCGAGAAGCCGGTGAGGAAGATCTCCAAGTTCGACGCGAAGGCTATGGACGAGAAGATCGGCGGAATCGAGGACGAGATGGACGAGGTGAAGAACCATCTCGAAAACCTGACGGAATATGCCATAAACTGGTTCAGGAACATAAAGAAGAAATACGGCAAGGACTGGCCGAGGCGCACAGAAATCACCGGATTCGAGAACATAGCCGCCACCAAGGTGGTGAGCAACAACGCGAAACTCTACGCCAACCGCGCCGAGGGCTTCGTCGGGACCGGACTTCGCAGGGACGAGAACACCGAGTTCGTCTGCGACTGCTCAGATATGTCCGAATTCGTCGTCATCCACAAGGACGGACGCTACAAGGTGATGAAGGTCGGGGAGAAGGTATATGTGGGACAGGACTTCCTCTATGTCGGCCTCTTCAACCGGGGGGACGAGCGCACGGTCTACAACGTCATCTACCGCGACGGCAAGGGCCCGGTGAGCTACGCGAAGAGGTTCGCGCTCACTTCCATAACGAGGGACAAGGAATATGACGTCACCCAGGGCACGCCGGGATCAGTCATCCAGTGGCTCACGGTGAACCCGAACGGCGAGGCGGAGACCGTGAAGGTCTATCTGAAGGCCAAGCCGAAGCTGAAGAAGCTAATCGACGAATATGACTTCTCGACCCTCGACATCAAGGGGCGGAGTTCGAGGGGCAATGTCGTGGCGAGGAAGAACGCCGTGCAGAAGATCGCCCTCAAGTCCAAGGGGGTGTCCACCATAGGAGGTCAGGAGATATGGTTCGACCCGGACGTCCGCCGTCTCAACGACGAGGGGCGCGGGGAGCTGCTCGGCCAGTTCAACGGCGGAGACCACATTCTCGCCGTGTTCGCGGACGGGACCTACTACACGACCGGCTATGACCTGAGCATACGCTACCAGAACGAGCCGCTGCTCATCGAGAAATACGAGCCGGGGAAGACTTTCACCGCGCTGTACTACGACAAGGCGGCCAAGTCGTTCTATGTCAAGAGGTTCTCCTTCGACATCAGCGACAACAGCCCGGTTTCGTTCATCGCCGACGGCAAGGGGTCCTACCTCGTCGCCGTCAGCTCCGACAGCCACCCGCAGTTCGAGGTCGTCTTCGGCGGCAAGTCCGCCCACAGGGAGCCGGAGAAGGTGGACGCGGAGGAGTTCATCGCGAAGAAGGGCCTGACGGCCAAGGGCAAGAAGGTCAGCCCGCTGGAGGTGAAGGCGGTCAGGTTCGTCGAGCCGCTGGTGAAGCCGGAGGACGAGGAGACCGAGACTTTGGCGGAGAAGGATGAGGCTGGGAACTGGAAACAGGCGGACGGCGGAATTGGAATCGCTGGGGCTGAAGCCGGTGAAGTTTCAGACGGGATTGCCGGGGATGCCGGGACAGGTGACGGAGCGGATGCTGTGACGGGCACTGACGCGGACACTGACGCAGGCATTGACACGGGCATTGACACGGGCATTGACACGGGCATTGACACGGAGACAGAAACGGATGATTACGGAGCCGGAGCTCCGTCAGACCCGCGGGAGCCTACGCTATTCTGACAGTATTCCTTTCTGACAGCGTGCTCGGTTTCGGCGGTTTCATTTTACTTGACTCATTTTATGCCCATCACATTTGCAGGAATGCCCGGAAGCGGGAAGACCAGCGTCGGACGGGAGGTCGCGGCACGGCTCGGGCTGGAGTTCATCGACCTGGACGCCCGGATAGAGGCGGCGGAGGGGCGTTCCGTGCGGGAGATTTTCCGGAAAGACGGCGAGGCGCATTTCCGCAGCCTTGAGCTGAAGCACCTTAAGGCTCTGCTCATCGGCACGCGAGCCGGGCAGAGCATAAACGCCGGCGATCAGAATCCCGCCTCCGAAACAACCGGAACGGCAGTGATCGCGCTCGGGGGAGGCACGCTGACGACGGCGGAATGCGCGGAACTTGTCGCCGACGAAACATTCTGCATTTTTCTCAAGGCCTCGCCCGCCACGCTCGCGGAACGGCTCCGCAACGAAAAAGACCCCGCCTCACGACCGCTGCTCGCCGGCTGTCTCCGCCCCGAAACCCTTGAGGCGCGGCTCACGGAACTACTCTCCGCCCGTGAGGCCGCATACGAAAAAGCCGCCCGCCTCACTGTGGAGACAGACGGCCTCAATGTCGATGAAGTCGCCGCGCTTATCGCCGGCCGACTCGCCTTTCAGGGACTCCGGTGAAACATCGTCCACTGACGGCGGTCAGCAACGAACACGGACATCCCCGGAAGACCCCCGGGAATCATCTCAAACCGACAACGACCAGAAAAACAGTCCAAACATCCCCTGAGGGTCTCCGAGGGAACATCCCAAACCGACAACGACCCGGAAATGGTTCAAACATCCACCAGACGGCATCCGGAGAATCATCTCAAACCGATGACGGCCTGAAAACCGGAACGGCGGCCCGGAACTACTTCACGATTCCCTTTTCGAGATACTCCGCGAGATTGACCCGCACCTTCTCGGAGGCGCGTTCCACGGCAACCTTCGCCATATCCGCGTCCGCCATAATCTTCACGAGCTGCTCGAACGAAGTCTTCTGCGGATTCCACCAGAGTTCCCTCCGCGCCTTTGACGGGTCGCCCCAGAGGTTCACGACATCCGTCGGCCGGTAGAAATCCGGCGACACCTCCACGAGCACCCTGCCTGTGGCGCGGTCAATCCCCTTCTCGTCAGAACCCTCCCCGCGCCACTCAAGCTCGATGCCGACACAGCGGAACGCAAGTGTCGCGAACTCGCGCACTGAATGCTGCTCGCCCGTGGCTATCACGAAGTCGTCCGGACGGTCGTGCTGGAGAATCAGCCACATACACTCAACATAGTCGCGGGCGTAGCCCCAGTCTCGAAGAGACGAGAGGTTGCCCAGAAGAAGTTTGTCCTGCTTGCCCTGCGCGATGCGGGCGGCGGCGAGAGTGATCTTGCGGGTGACGAAAGTCTCCCCGCGCCGCTCGCTCTCGTGGTTGAACAGGATGCCGTTGCAGCAGAACATCCGGTAGGCCTCGCGGTACTCCTTGACGATCCAGAAGCCGTACTGCTTCGCCACCGCGTAGGGCGAATAGGGATGGAAGGGGGTGTTCTCGTTCTGCGGCACCTCCTCCACCTTGCCGTAGAGCTCGGACGTGGAGGCCTGGTAGATGCGGCAGGTCGAAGCCAGCCCGCACTGCCTCACCGCCTCCAGGATGCGCAGCACCCCCGTCGCGTCAATGTCCGCCGTGAACTCCGGCGAGTCGAACGACACCTGCACGTGGCTCTGCGCCGCGAGGTTGTAGACTTCGTCGGGGCGCACCCGGCCGACCGTCTGCAGCAGGCTCATCGAGTCGCCGAGGTCCGCGAAGTGCAGATGGAAGTGCGGATGCCCCTCCAGATGCGCGATTCTCTCGCGATAATCCACCGACGAGCGGCGGATGGTGCCGTGCACGTCATATCCCTTCTCCAGTAACAGTTCCGCGAGGAACGAGCCGTCCTGGCCCGTGACCCCGGTGATCAACGCTGTCTTCATCCAACTAAATTCCTCAAGTGTTCCAACTTATTTAATATTCGGGGACTTATCTCTTTTTTCAACCTTTTAAAGCCCACGCACTTTTTTCATCTCAATCAAGCTTCCGCCTGTGTGTCATTTTTTGTGAATATCTCTTTCTCTTACGCCTCCATTCGCCGCAGAGCAGCCCCGGAAGCGTCACGACGATCCAGGCGCAGCGTTTGAGCTGCTTCCCGGGGTCCTGGCAGATGCGCCAGACGAACTCCAGATGATGACGCAGCATCCAGTCCGGAGCGCGCCGTTCGCCCTGTCCGCTGTAGAACTTGAACGCCGCCCCGACCGCGATCATCACCCCTCGCCCGAGATGCGGCAGAAGCCTGTTCATAAAGAACTCCTGCTTCGGAGCGCCGAGCGACACCCAGATGATGTCGGCTCCGTACCCGTCCAGCATCCCGGCGATGCCCTCGTAGTCAAAATCCTCGACATTCCGGAACGGCAGCTCATAGAAGAGCATATCCCTCACCTCCGGACGGGTGAGCGAAAGCCTCTCGCGGAGCGCGTCCAGCGTCTTCCGGTCGGAACCGAGGAAAGCCATACGGTACTTCCCCATCCCCGTTATGTCCCCGAAAATGGAACTCCCGCAGTACTGGCTCACCTTCCGTCCGTAGATCCAGCGGATGTAAACCGGCACATAACTGCTGTCGCAGATGGAGAACATCGACCCGTTCACGGCGGCGAGGTAGTCCGGATGTCTGGAGACATTGTTCAGAATCACGCCGTCGGCCACGACGACATATCCCTTCCCTCCCTCTCTCACACGGCGGTCAATCGCGTTCAAAGCTTCTTCACGGTCAAATTCGTAGTCAATCTTGAAATATGTCTGTTTCATCTCTCTGTCTCCCGATTCTTCCTTCAGTTTCCCGGTCTCCGCGTCGGAAACGGTTTCTTCTCATTTTCCGGTTTTATTCATCCAAGCCTTGTCCCCCGCCGTCTTTTCCCGTCCGGCCGTTTCCCCGGGACAGCCGTTTTCCCCGTGGCCGCCGGCGGCAAGTTCGTCGAGCAGCCGCTTCCAGCGTTCCCCGACCACTTCCGTGCTGTACCGTTCAGTCAGTTTTCTGTACGCCCGGTCGCCCAGAGTCCGGACCGTCTCAGGGGAGTTCCACAGCTCCGTCAGCCGCTCCTCAAGGCTTCCGAGGTCGCCCGGGGTGAAAAGCCGCCCGATTGCGTCGTCGCCCTTCCCGATGATTTCGGTGAACCCGCCATGATCCGGGCCGATCGCGGGCTTGTGCTGCGCGGCCGCCTCAAGAATCGCCACAGGGAAGCCCTCGTAGCAGCGGCTCGGCATAACGAGGAAGCTGCAGCCCCGGATGAAGTCCGTCAGGACCTCGCCCCCGAGCTGCCCCATCAGCCTCACGTTGCCGGGCAGCGGGTCAGGGATGTTTCCGCGCACCGCTCCGGCGAAGCGGAATTCGATTTCGGGGTGGCGGCGGGCCGCCTCTATGAGCAGGTCGTAGCCTTTTTCGGGGCTCAGTCTGCCAAGATACGCCACATAATTGCAGACTGTTTCAGAGGGGCGCATTACTTCGTTATGCGCCTGTGCCGAATCCTCACAACCGTCAGGTTGCTCCGGTGTCGGCTTCGGCGCAAGCCTTGTACTGCACCCCTCTGAAACAGTCTGCCCCAAGGTTTGCATTGTCGTGTTACAGTCCTTTGTTGAATCCTCACTGCCCCAAGGCTGCTCCGGTGTCGGCTTTGTTGCAAGCCTTGTACTGCACCCCTCCGGGATAGTCTGCCCCAAGGTTTGCATTGTCGTGTTACAGTCCTTTGTTGAATCCTCACTGCCCCAAGGCTGCTCCGGTGTCGGCTTTGTCGCAAGCCTTGTACTGCACCCATCTGAAACAGTCTGCCCCAAGGTTTGCAGTGCTGTGTTGCAGTCCTTTGGGACGTCTATGCTGTTGGGGATTACCGTGATGCGCTCGGGCGGGTAACCGGCGGCGATCAGCTTGCGGCGCTGGAAATCCGTGATGCAGGCGAAACGGTCGACGCAGTCGCGGTACGCCCCTGTCCGTCTCGCCACGGCGTTGCGGGCGGCGTAGCCGAGGGACTTCAGAAACGAATGCTCGCAGTTGCGGCGGACGCAGCCCCATTCGTCCCCCCGCTCCAGACAGAGCTCGCAGGGCCTGCCGTCGCGCATAAACAGCCCCGTGGGACAGATGAGCCTGAAATTGTGCACCGTCATCACCACGGGCACGCCGGCTTTCCTGCATTCGAAAAGAGCTGCCGGGGAGATGAACGGGTAGAGATTGTGCACGTTCACCACATCCGGCTTCTCCCTTCGCAGAGCCTCCCTCATCCCGCGCACGCCCGCCGGAGACCACAGCCCGGACAGAAAGCCGGCCGCCTTGCCGGCGAAGCTCTCCCTCGCGCCCTCCGTGGTCCTGCGGTAGAACGCCACGTCAAACCCCAGACGAGTCAGCATCTCCGCCATCTTGTCGACGACAGCCTCCTCGCCCGAGTATCTCCCGTAATTATTGTGGACTATCAGAACTTTTTTCACCCGCGTTAAGTTTTCGCGCCCTAAAGTTAGTCAAAATTTGCGATATGGCGGCGGTCATCCCGTTTTTCGCGAGCGCCACGAGGTAGGAGGACAGCAGCACGAGCGGCACGACGGTGACGAAAGTCAGCAGAAAATGGCATTCCGCACCGGCGAAGACGCGCCCGGTGAAGAACGGATAATACAGGGCGTCAAACATATAGCTGACGAGATACATATCAAGCGACATCTTCGAGACGCTCGCAAGAAGTTTCTTCGCCCATCCGGCGCGGACATCCGCCCTGTAGAACAGGAGGAACACCAGCACCGTCAGCGGGACGACGACCACGCCTCCCGAGCCTCCTATGATGTGAATCATCTTGTGGTTGCTTAGGAAGAGGGTGTTGAAGAGGGGGTTGATAAGGCACAGTAGTATGATACCCCCCCCCACAGACTGTCCTGGAAGGGCGCATTACTTCGTTACGCGCCTTGATAAAATCCTCACAACCATAAGGTTGCTCCGGTTTTATCTTCGCCGCAAGCCTTGTCCTGCACCCTCCCAGAACAGTCTGTGCCAAGCGCGGCATTTTTGCGTTGTGCTCCTCTGATGAATCCTCACGGCCATAAGGTTGCTCCGGTGTCGGCTTCGTCGCAAGCCTTGCACTGTGCAATTTCAGGGCGGAGGGCTGCCATTCGCGGACACCGCAGCCGAGGAAGAAATAAATCAGCGGGAACGACGCCTGCTGCCACCAGCCGGGGAAGACATACGCCCCGTAGCGGTTGGTGAGATCCGGCAGCGCGCCCATAACGAACAGGGTCGCTATCAGCAGCAACTGGTTCCTCCGGCCGCCGAGGTTTCGCCACAGGACGTTCAGGAACGGGGTCAGCAGGAACAGCCCTATCCACATCTCGATGTACCAGGCGTACGGGATGGCGGAATAGTCCAGCACCTTCTTCGTCCACTGCAGCCAGGAGAAAGTCTCGCCCAGCCAGTATTTCCGGAACGCTATGATCAGCAGCGAGAAGAAAAGGTAGGAGCCGAGAACCCGCAAAGCCCCTTTGTAGTATTTCCGGCAGGGGGTCTTGTTGATGTTCAGGTAGCCCGTGAGCATCATAAACAGGCAGACGTTCGTCAGGAACAGCGTCTGCAAGACTCCGAGAAAGAACATCTCCCCGCCGGAAAACACGGCGCCGTTGAAGGAGGTGTGCAGGAAGAAATGCGACCCCACGACAAATACGATGGCCAGAGTGCGGATTATGTCCAGTCCCGCGCTTCGAGTCTTTTCCATAGTCACAACCTGCCGACCTCCTCGACGCTCAGCCCTGTGCTCCGGGCGATCAATTCCGGATTCAGCCCCTCTTTCAACAGAGCCGCCGCGATGTCACGGCTGCGGGCGGCTTCGCCCTCGGCCACGCCGGCCTCGCGTCCTTCCGCCAAGCCTTCCGCCCGACCTGCCTCCCGGCCTTGCTGGTAGCCCTCCTCGACGGCATAGTCCCGCTGCGCAAGAA
>CAVIXF010000075.1:0-9382 GCA_963646585.1 Candidatus Gastranaerophilales bacterium HUM_1
GCTCAGCGCGACGGTCATATCCGCCGACCCGGATTCGGAGAGGAACGCCACGGACGCGGACGCCTATGCCACCTATTGTATGGTGGTCGGGCTTGAGGCGGCGAAGAGGTTTCTGACGGAGACTGAGCATCTTGAGGGGGTGCTGATATATGATGAGGACGGGAAAATGAATGTATGGCACACCTGCGGACTGCCCTAAAAGGCGGCTATGATTTGCAGGGATTGGCGGAGGGCGTCGGCGAGAAAGGCGGTTAGATTCACTGCGGCGGCGGGACAGATGCCGGCCGCGCCCAGGAGGGAGGTGACTATGGCCGCCGGAATGAGTATGCCCGTCAGGGGCAGGGCGATGAGGTTCGTTATGATGAAGTACTGCGGGAACGTGCCGAAGCGCAGCCACGCCAGCGGCCCGGTGGCGGCCTGACAGGCTATCGACAGGGCCGCGCTGTCCCAGATGCGCCGCAGCGGCGAACGCTTCAGACCGCCGGCGGGGTACATAGCCTTGAGCGGCGGGTAGATGTAGGCGATTCCGGCGATGGCGAGGTAGGACAGCTGGAAGCTGACCGAGCGGACCGCCTCCGCGTCGATGCAGACCTGGATGACGAAGCTGCCGCAGAGGGTCGTCCTCAAGTCGGTTCTCCGCTCGGCCAGAGACGCGCCCTCCCGGAGCAGTATGAAGAGGAACGCCCGGCTGATTGACGGCCCGGCCCCTACCATAATGCAGTACGCCCCGGTCGTGAGTATGATGAGCACAGACCTGAACTTCGCCGCCGCGACGCTGTTTCCGAAAATTTTCGCCGCCTTGGAAATCACCCCGTAGATGATGCCCAGATGCAGCCCGGACAGGGCGAGTATGTGCGCCGCCCCGCTGTCCCGGAAGGCCGCCGCCGTCTCCCGCGAAAGCCCCGACCGGTCTCCGGTGAGCAGAGCCTTGACGAGGGCGTTGTTCTGAGCGTCGTCGAACGGGATGCCGTCAATCACCTTCTTGAACTTCTCCCCGGCCAGGGAAAGAAGCTCGCCCGCGACACCTCCGGTGAGCGGATGGCAGCCTCCCTCCGCCGCGCAGAGAGCCGAACGGACGACGCAGGGGAACGCGCTGAAGAATATGGCGGCGAAGAGCAGGGGGAGAGGCACGCTTCCGGCTCCGCGCCTGACGGCGATGACGAAACAGATGAAGAGGGGGACCGCCGCAGGCAGCAGAAGCGCGGACGCGGCGAAAGGGCTTGCGCACAGCCCGCCGGAGAGGGAGGACGCGGCCGCGACGCCGAGCAGAAACGGCGGCGCGAACCGTTCGATTCTTCTGAAATGCACCATAGACACAAATCACAAAAGAATCCCAAGCCTCCGCAAAGTTAGCAATCACAGAAATCCATTACAAATCCATATCGACATATTCCCGAAATCCGGAGACATTTTCATTGTTTTTTGAAAAAATTCATATATTTACTGACTTTTTCGCGGGTCGCCGGAAGAATTGAACTGACTGACCACAAGAGAACAACCGCAGGAATACACAGGCCGCGAAAAAGCTGACCGCAAAAAGACTGACCACAAGAATGGAAAGCGCCCATCATCCGGGGCTCCCGTCAGAACCGGAATGATGCTGCCAACACACATTAATAACTAATAACTGACCGCTTATGCTAAAGAAAATCTTTATGATTTCTGCTGCATCCCTGTTCCTTTTCGCGGCGTCCGCCTCATTGTCGGCGCAGAACAGGACAGTCTCCGGAAAGGTGACTGATGCAGCCGGACAACCCCTGTGGGGGGGGGTAGTCCTATTAGAGGGCACGACGGACGGAGTGGCGACCGAAGATGACGGAGCCTACTCCATCAAGGTCCCTCCGGGAGAAGTCGTCCTGCATTTCACCTGCCTCGGCTTCAAGGACAAGAATGTAAGAGTGCCGTCCTCGCAGACGGTTCTTGACGTCTCTCTCGAAGAGGACAATATGCTTCTCGAAGAGACTGTGGTCGTCGGATACGGCGTCCAGAAAAAGGTCAATCTGACCGGAGCGATTTCCACGGTCGGTGAGAAATCCCTCGAAAACCGCTCGGCGCACAACCTCGGAACTATGCTTCAGGGGGCGGTCCCGGGCCTCAACATCTCCACTTCTTCCGGAAATCCGGGCTCTGAAGCGAAACTCAACATCCGGGGAGTCACCTCCATCAACGAGACCGAGCCTATCGTGATAATAGACGGGGCGGTCGGAGACATCTCCAGAGTGAACTCCAATGACGTCGAGTCCATCTCCGTCATCAAGGACGCGGCCGCCGCTGCGGTTTACGGAGCGAGGGGCGCCTACGGAGTCATCCTCATCACCACCAAGTCCGGCTCCGCCAAGGACGGGAAGGCCACGGTCTCCTACAGCGGACGCTTCGGCTGGGAGGAGCCTACGACCTCGACAGACTATGAGACGAGGGGCTACTGGTCCGTCTACACCGTCGACAAGTTCTGGCAGGCCGACTCCGGCAACAAATACACGACCTACACCGACGCGGATATGGCCCAGCTGCTCGCCCGCGTCAACGACAAGACCGAAGACCCGAGCCGTCCGTGGGTGGTGGAGCAGTTCCGCAACGGACGCAAGCAGTGGGTCTATTACTGCAACACCGACTGGTATCACGAGCTCTACAACGACAGGCATCCGGTCCAGAACCATTCCATCTCCGTCAGGGGAGGCAACGACGCCGTCAAGTACTACGTCTCGGCAAACTACGACAGGCAGTCCGGCATCATAAAGACCAATCCGGACGTGTTCCAGAAGGTGAACCTCCGCTCGAAGCTGGACTTCAAGATCAACAAGTACATAAGGATGTCCAACAACACCTCCTACTACCTCTCCGACTACAGCTGGGTGGGCGCGGGGAGCGTGCAGGACTCCTTCTACTACGCCTCACGGCACGCTCTGGCGTCGTTCCCTCTCAAGAACCCGGACGGAAGCTGGGTGTACGGAACGCCGATGATCAGCGGCAACTACAACGTCGCCAACGGCCGCCACATAATCTTCGCGGACGGATATGACAGGAACGTCAACAGAAAGAGCGACTTCTCCAACACGACCCAGATCGTCATCACTCCGGTCAGACAGCTGAACATCACCGGGAACTTCACCTACCGCCAGTATCAGGACAGGAACACCGAAAGGCTTCACGAGTTCTCCTGGAGGCGTTATCCGGACGCCGAGCTGGAATCCTACACGACCGGAGCCGGGAAGAACAAGCTCACCGAGGAGATAAACACCTATAACTATCTCTCCGGCAATGTCTACGCGACATTCGAGGAGACCTGGGCCTCCGCCCATCATTTCACCGCTATGGCCGGAATGAATGTGGAGACCTGGCACAGGAAGGACGTGAGCGCGGTGGGCGAGAACCTGCTGAGCGACACGCTCAACGACCTCAGCCTCATAGGCACCGACAGCGCGGGGGGGGCTACGATCACCTCCGTCGGCGGCGGGCAGAAGTCATACGCCCTGCTCGGATTCTTCGGCCGTCTGAACTACGACTACAAGGGCCGCTACCTCTTCGAGGTCTCCGGACGCTACGACGGCACTTCCAGATTCGCAGCGGGTTCGCGCTGGGGTTTCTTCCCTTCCGCGTCGGCCGGCTGGAGAATCTCCGAGGAGCCTTTCTTCGCCCCTGCGAAGAAATATGTCGACAATCTCAAGCTGAGGGTCTCCTACGGAAGTCTGGGCAACCAGAACGTCGGCTACTACGACTACCTCCGCCTCGTGAAGATCGAGAACTATGAATATTCGTTCGGAGAGGGTTCGTCGCTTCCGAAGAAGGCGAGTCTCACGGCTCCGGTGGCGGGCGACCTCACCTGGGAGACTTCGCAGCAGTACAATCTCGGACTGGACGTATCGATGCTGAAGAACCGTCTCGAATTCACCGCAGAGGCCTACATCCGCGACACCAAGAATATGCTCACGGACGGAATCGACCTCCCGTCGGTCTTCGGAGGCACAGTGCCGAAGATGAACACGGCCGATTTGAGGACCTACGGATATGAGCTGCAGCTGGGATGGCGCGACGAGTTCAAGCTCTTCGGGCTTCCGTTCGGATACGGAATCCGCGGCTCCCTGAGCGACTTCAGGAGCTACATCACGCGGTATGCGAACATAGAGAAGACTTTCGCGAAGGACTACTACGAAGGCCAGAGGCTCGGGGAGATATGGGGCTTCGTCGTCGACGGACTGTTCCAGAGCGACGAGGAGGCCGCTTATTATGACGCGAACGTCTGCAATATGTCCGACTACATCGGAACATCCCGTATGAGGGGAGGATGGCAGGCCGGCGACCTCCGTTACGTCGACCTCGACGGAGACGGCAAGCTCGGAATAGGCCAGAACACGGTGGACAATCCGGGCGACCGCAAGATTCTCGGGAACTCCCTCGCAAGCCTCCAGTACGGATTCAACCTCTCCCTCGACTATGCGGGCGTCGACATCAGCGCGTTCTTCCAGGGCACCGGCAACCACTACTGGTATCCGGCGAAGATGAATATGGTCTTCTGGGGCCCGTACGCATATTCCTACACCTCCTTCCTCGAGAAGGACTTCCTCAAGAAATGCTGGTCCGAGGACAACAGGGACGCATATTTCCCGAGACCTCGCGCATATTCTTCGACCGGGGGACAGCTCAAGCTCACGAACTCCCGATATCTCCAGAACCTCAGGTATCTCAGGTTCAAGAACCTCACGGTAGGATACACTCTCCCGAAGAAATGGACGGAAGCCCTGCACATTCAGAAGGTCCGCTTCTACTTCACGGGGGAGAACCTCTGCTACTGGTCGCCGCTGAAGAAGGTCACGAAGTATCTCGACCCGGAGTCGGCCTACACGAGGAAGACCACGGAGAACAGCCCGAACGACGCGATGGCCTATCCTTGGCAGAAGACTTTTATGTTCGGAGTAGACATAACATTCTAATGGGAGGCACGACAAATGAAAAAGTATATTCTTATGTTGGCGGCTGCGCTCGCCTTTATGTCCTGCGACATCCTGAACAAGAATCCGCAGTCCCAGATCAGTCCGGACGACTATTTCCGCACCGGCGGGGACCTGCTCCTGTTCACGAATCCGCTGTACGATATGTTCAACACCACGCCATACGACGACCAGGACGACCATTTCATCCAGAAGTCCCTGTCTGCGGAGATGAGGGGCGGAATCCTTCCGTCAAACGTGACCGGCTGGTCCTGGGGCAACCTCCGGAGGATCAACGCCCTTCTCGGGAACGCCGACAAATGCGAGAACGCGGAGGACCGCGCCTATTATGTGGGGCTTGACCGTTTCTTCCGCGCATACTTCTACTTCGAGAAGGTCAAGAGGTTCGGCGACGTCCCTTGGATCGACCACGAGCTCGAGTCCGACTCCGGCGACCTCTACGCCGCGAGGGATTCCCGCGACCTTGTGATGGGGAAGATGATTGAGGACGTGGACGCCGCCATAGCGGTTCTCACCCCGTCCGTCTCCGTCTACCGCGTGAACAAATGGGCGGCTCTCGCCCTCAAGGCGCAGTTCTGCCTCTTCGAGGGGACCTGGCGGAAATACCACGGCGAAATCGAGGGCGCGGAGAGAAACTCCGAATACTACCTGAAACTCGCGGCTGAGGCCTCGAAGCAGATTATGGAGAGCGGAATCTACACCCTCGCCCCGGATTACCGGCAGCTTTTCGCCCAGTCGGACGCAGACCAGGGGGAGTACATTCTCGCAATCAAGCGCGACATCTCGCTCGGTCTCGGGACCAATACGACCGCGTTCGCCACTATGCCGTCGCAGGGTATGCCCGGATTCACCAAGAAGTTCATAGACAGCGCCCTGATGAAGGACGGCTCGCGGTTCACGGACATCGACGGCTGGGAGACTATGGAGTTCGCGGAGGAGATGAAGGACAGGGACCCGCGTCTGGGCTACAGCGTCGTGTCTCCGGGCTACAAGCGCATCGGCGGAACGAAAGTCACCGCGCCGGACTACGCTTCGACCATCACCGGCTACCAGCTGGCGAAATGGGTTATGGACGAGACGCTTGACGGCGTCGGGCGCGTGGATATGTCCTACAACGACATCCCGGTCTATCGTCTCGGGGAAATCCACCTCATCTACGCCGAGGCTCTCGCCGAGCTGGGGACGCTGACGCAGGACGACCTCGACAAGTCCGTGAACAGGCTGCGCGACCGCGTCGGGATGCCTCATCTCAATCTCGAGGCCGCCAACGGGTCTCCTGACCCGTATCTCCTCAGCGAGAAGTACGGCTACGAGAACGTCGCCGCCGGGCCGAACCGGGGCGTGATACTCGAAATCCGCCGCGAGAGGGGGATCGAGCTCTGCGCCGAAGGGAAGAGGTTCACCGACCTTCTCCGCTGGAAGGAGGGGCGCTGCCTGCTTCAGAACTTCTACGGGCCGTATTTCCCGGGGGAGGGACGCTATGACCTCTCCGGCGACAACATCGACGACCTCATAATCTACTCCGGATCGAAACCCGCCAACACCGGCGACGCAGACGTGCGCGAGCTCGGCAAGATTGACGGAGGAATCGTGCTCAGCGGGGGGACTTCCGGCTACGTGAATATGCTCACGGACATCCAGAAGTTCGAGGAGAAGGATTATCTGAAGCCGATACCGGTGAAGGACAGGTCGCTCAACCACAACCTCGCGCAGAATCCGGGGTGGGACGACGGTCTTGATTTTTAAATTCGTAAACGGAATTTGATATGAAAATATACAGTCATATAATGAAGATTGCGGTTCTCGGACTGTCTCTCCTCGCGGCGTTCTCGTCTTGCCGCAAGGAGGAGACGGGGGCGGCCAACGCGGCCCTTCCCGAGACCGACTATGTTTCGTTCGCGGCCAAAGGGGCGGAGTCTCAGACGCTGTGGGTGTATGCGGACGGAGAGTGGGTCGCCGATGTCGCGGCCGAGTGGCTCACAATGCAGCCTATGTTCGGGACAGGGAACACGGAAGTGACTCTGTCGGTGACGGACAATGTGGATGGGAAGGGGGCTATGGCGGCCCCGCGTTCGACAGTCGTGAATGTCCGGGGCGGATATTCCGAGCGGAACGGCTCGTTCCAGGTCTATCAGAAGGGTGACACCTATCTCGGCAAGCCCGAAGTGACCGTCACAGAAGCCCTCGCTCTTGAGAACGAGGCGATGGCCAAGATCCCGGAGGCGCAGGTTATGGCGCTCACCACGACGGGGATGGTCATCTCCGACGGGACCTCCGCTATGCTCACCGAAGGCGTAGGCGAAGGGGTGAAGGCCGGGGACAAGGTCTATCTGAACGGAACGGCGAAGATTGTCGAGGGGCAGTTCCCGAGCTTCATCGTGGATGAATGCGAGGTCAAGTCAAGCGGCGAGCCGGTCTATCCGGAGGCGAAGGACATCACCGCCGAAATCGGCTCGTTCAGCGCGGACGCGATGGAGTACATAACCGTCAGCGGCTCGATCGTCGGGCTGGTGAACGGAGAAATCCTCGCCGGCGCGGCCATCCGCGTGCCAGGCGCGTCCGTGCGTATGATGGTCGCGGAGGTTCCCGCAGAAGCGGGGCTCGCCGCGCTGAACTACCACAAGGTGACTGCCAGCGGATACTACAGCGGCAAGGCCGGCTCGAACCTCTCTTTCGTCCCTGCGGTCGTGAAGGACGGCGGGCTTGACGAGACTGTCGTTCCTGTCCCGTCGCCGGCCGGCACGGTTCTCTTCGAGGACAATTTCGACTGGATGGGCTCCTACATAGCGGCTGCGGCCGCCGCCGGGACGGCGATAGGCAGTTCCGTCGAGGAGAACAACGCGAGCGGGGCCGCTCCGAACCTCTACACCGTGGCCGCCCTGGCGGACCTTGCGGCGGAGCTTGTCCGCAGGGGGTACCAGGACGTGAATCCTGAGGTGACGTCGGTGTATCCGCAGAACGCCTACTGGAAGTTCGGCAAGACGAGCAATCACACCGGACTTCAGCTTCCTCCGGTCGACTATTACGGAGAGCTTCAGATCGGCTTCGACTGGTCTCCGCAGATGACCGGAAGCGGGAACATAGACAAGGTGACTCTCGTGGTCTCCGTGACCACCGGGGCTTCGACCGTGATCGCCGGGACGTTCTCCTACAAGGACTGGAACAACGGGCAGCTGGCCTGGCACGCGGCGAAGGCGACGATAAACATCACGCCGGAGTCCGTCATCCAGATACGCCCGGACATCCTCACGGATCACGACGGAATCACCCAGCAGAGGTTCTATCTCGACAACATAGTCGTGAAGGTGCCCGCCCCGGACGAGCCGCCTGTCTATGCCGTAATCAGCGTCGAGCCTGACGACATCCTCACTTTCGAGGGCGCGGGCGGGGAGACCGTCCTGAAAGTCACCTCCGACCAGGACTACAGCATCAGCTCTTCGGACGCCTGGCTGAAGTTCAGCGCGGGTGAAGGTGAACCTGCAAGCCTCGTCGAGGGGAAGCAGAACGTGGCGACGGACCTGAAGGTGATCTGCGCGGCGTCGGATCTCTCCGTGATGCGCGAGGGCAAGGTCACGATAAGCTCCGCCGACTCGTCCAAGGAACTCCGCGTGATCCAGTCCGCCGCCGGCGGCGAACTTGAGCCGTTCATCTCCGTCGTGGGAAGCAACAGCGCGACGGTCAGCGGACAGGGCGAGGAGTTCGACGTGACTGTCCAGTCCAACGTGGCGTTCGAGACCAAGATTGATGGCAGCTGGCTCACGGCCGTCCCGACACCTTCGACTGCGGCTCTCGTCGAGACCACATCCCTGAAGTTCAAGGCTGAGGCGAACCTGACCGGGGCTGACCGCATCGGCACCGTACATTTCTTCTACAATGACATAGAGTCCGTGCTCACTGTGAAACAGGAGAAGTTCGAGCCTTCGGTCATACTCACTTCCACCTATGGAAGAGTCGTTCCTGCGTCCGGTCTCCAGTACCCTGTGCACATCGAGTCCAATGTGGACTTCACGGTTACAGCCGACGGTCTCACGCTCCCTGTCTCATCTGCCCCGGCCGGGAAATATGACCTGACGGTCGCTGTGCCGGAGAATACGGCCGCCGTCAAGGAGTACAAAGTCGAGTTCGCGAATGAAGAATACGGATATTCATACACTTACACTTTCGCGCAGGCCGGAGTAACCGAGCTGTTCTCGGATGACTTCTCCTGGCTTGAGCCGATAAATTCCGCATACTATGCCGCGAAGGGCAAGAAAGTCGGAGACACCGTAGGCTCTCTCGGGAAATCGGCGGAAGCTCCTAACGTGTATTCTGAGGCGTCAGTCAAGACGGCTTTCGCGGAGGCTTTCGCGGCGAAAGGCTATGAAGATCTTAATCCTTCATTGAAACTGATTTATCTTCAGGATCAGTATCTTAAATTCGGGAAGACCGGAGGCAAC
>CAVIXF010000076.1:0-9336 GCA_963646585.1 Candidatus Gastranaerophilales bacterium HUM_1
ACCTGAAATCCGGCGACAACAGGATGCTCGTCGTCGATGGGGCGCGGCAAATCGGCAAGTCCTTCATCATACGCGAGGCCGGAGAAAGAATGTTCCCCAACTTCATAGAAATCAATATGGAGAAGGACAGACAGGGTGACAGGCTGTTCGCGGAAGCGAAAACAGTTGAGAACTTCTATCTCGCATTGAGCACGTTCGCCGGAGACAAAATGGGGGACAAAGACTCAACCCTCGTGTTCATCGATGAAATTCAGGCATACGACCATCTGCTCACCCTTGTGAAATTTCTTATGGAAGACGGCCGGTTCACCTACATAGCAAGCGGTTCGCTTCTCGGAGTCACCCTGAAGAAGACCTTGTCCATTCCTGTCGGCAGTCTGACGACACTGCATATGCATCCGCTTGACTTCGAGGAGTTTCTATGGGCCAACGGAGTCGGCGGACTCGCGATTGAGGAACTCCGCCGCTGTTTTGAGGAAAAACGCTCTCCCAATGAGGCCATCCACAGGCGAATGCTTGACCTGTTCAGAAAATATCTTCTCGTCGGAGGATTCCCCGACGCCGTGAACACCTACATCTCGGAGCACAACATCGCCAGAGTCCGGGCCGTGCACGATGAAATCAGAAACCTCTATGCTCTGGATGCGGCGAAATATGAAAGGGAATCCTCACGGAAACTCAAGATTATGCGCATCTATGAAATGATTCCGTCCAATCTCGAGAACAGGAAGAAGCGTATCCGGATAAAGGACATCGAGGGGAAAACGGGCAGGCGGACAAGCGACTATCAGGATGAGTTCGACTATCTCGTATCCTCCGGAGTCGCGCTTGAGGTCGATGCGATAAGCCGTCCGTCCTATCCGCTCGTCCAGAACGCCGGGAAGAACCTTCTGAAACTGTATCTCAATGACACCGGGCTCTTTACGGGAATACTTTACGGCAATGACATCAGGCCGGTTCTTGAAGACATCCGTTCAGTAAACCTCGGCTCCGTCTATGAAACCGCGGTCGCCCAGGAGCTGAAGGCGCACGGATTCGCCCTGTACTACTACGACAACAAGAAAAACGGCGAGGTCGATTATCTGATTGACGACACAAAGAATCTGTCATCAATCCCAATTGAGGTCAAATCCGGCAAGGACTATATGATTCACAGCGCATTGGACAAATTCAACGCCAACAGGGACTATGCAATCAGACAATCGTTCGTGCTCTCGAACGAGGCGAGAGTCTTCGAGAAAGACGGAATCACCTACATCCCGATATATTTCGTGATGTTCTTCGAACACGACATCAGGCTTTCTCCGGAAGAGTATATCTTCTGACTTATTAAAGAAACTTTCAAAAACAGCTTCCTGTTCACCTCTCGTACAGCGTCTCGTCCCAGTCGGGGCTGATGTAGTGGCCTTCGCGGTCGATGGTGAAGGCGAGATAGGTGATGTCGATTCCCTTGGCGAGATACTGCTTCTCGTAGTGGGTCTGCACCTCGAACAGGGCCTTGACCGCGTCCTCTCCGGAGACCGAGGCGAGCGGGCTTTCGAGAAGACGCTGCCGGTCAGCCCCGTAGATGTCGGTGGCGCAGGCGAGAATCTTCAGGCCGTTCTGCTCCGCGGCGGCGCGGGAGTATTCGTGAAGGTAGCGGCTGTCGGTCTTGAGATGGACGATTCCGCCGGGTTTGAGGAAATTCCTGTAACGTTCGAGGAAAAGCGGCGAGGTCAGCCTCTTCTTCTCGCGCCCTATCTGAGGGTCGGCGAAGGTGATCCAGACCTCGGAAATCTCGTCCCTGCCGAAAAGGGCTCCGATGAACTCGATTCTCGTGCGCAGGAACGCCACGTTCGGAAGATGATGCTCCTCGGCGTACTTCGCTCCCTTCCACAGACGCGCCCCCTTGATGTCGACGCCGATGTAGTTGATCGCCGGATTGCGCAGGGCGAGGTCTATGGTGTATTCCCCCTTGCCGCAGCCGAGTTCGACGACAATCGGATTGGCGTTGCCGAAGAAGTCGGAGGCCCAGCGGCCCTTTATGGAATGGTCCTTCAGCGTCCCGTCCCGTTTCTGCACGGTGACCGCCGGAGCGGAGACCGCCTCACCCTTCTGCCAGGCATCACCCTGCCCGGAACAATCCTCCCCCGCCTGCCCGGGATCACCCTTCCCGGCACAATCTTCCCCCGCCTGCCCGGGATCACCCTTCCCGGCACAATCCTCCCCCGCCGCGCCGTCAGCCCTCACCCCCGCGAGAATCTCGTCGGCGGATGGTTGGAGCAGGCAGGAGAAAGTCTCATTCTCCCTGAACTTTCGGAGCTTGTCCTTTCCCATTTTCGTTCCTGTCTCTGTTCTGGTTCTGACTGTTGTCGCGAGCCCTGTCGCGGTTGTTGTCACGGTTGTTGTCGCGGTTCCTGTTCCGCCCGCCACCGCGCTGTCCGTCACGCTGCCCGCCGCGCTGCCCGTCATTCCCGCCGTTGCCGTTCGGGACGTCGTTCCGGGCCGCGCCTCTGCCGTTGGAGCCTCCGTTGCCGCCCCTTCCGCCACGGGACTTCTTCCTGCGGCGAGTGTCGTCGAAGCGGGTGATGCTGTCGTCCCCGACCGCCGTCACGAACTCCGGCGCCGCCGGCTCAGGCTCGGACTTGAGCGACTCCGGCTTTATGCCCTCGCGGTTCATCTTCTGAATCTCGCACACCTCGATCGCCGAAAGCGGGAACATATTCGCCTGCGAGAACTTGTCGTAGGAGAAATACATCACCTCCCGGAGTATGTCGGTCTTCATCAGGTAGGCGAGTCCGTCCTGGAACTCAAGCGGGTTCGCGACCTTCGGGATGCGCGACTGCGCGTCCATATAGGACGCTGTCTCATAGTTGAGACAGCACTTGAGCTTGCCGCACTGCCCCGCGAGCTTCTGCGGATTGAGAGACAGGTCCTGCACACGCGCCGCCGAGGTCGATATGGAGCGGAAGGTGGAGATGTAGTTGGAGCAGCAGAGCTCGCGGCCGCATATTCCGAGACCTCCGATTAGCCCGGCCTCCTGACGCGCCCCGATCTGCTTCATCTCGATGCGGATATGGAACTCGTCGGCGAAGACCTTGATGAGCTGGCGGAAATCCACGCGGCCGTCGGCTATGTAGTAGAATATGGCCTTGGTCCCGTCCCCCTGGAACTCCACGTCGCCGATTTTCATATCAAGCCCGAGTTCTGCGG
The DNA here is from genome assembly GCA_963646585.1 of Candidatus Gastranaerophilales bacterium HUM_1. Classification (GTDB taxonomy): domain Bacteria; phylum Bacteroidota; class Bacteroidia; order Bacteroidales; family UBA932; genus Cryptobacteroides. The sequence continues at coordinate 3,193 of CAVIXF010000076.1, forward strand.
CGATCTGGCGGGAGCGTATCATCGTCTCCTGCTCCCTGTCAATCGCCTCCTGCCATTTTTCGAGGTCATAGACCTTCGCCTTCCTGTAGATCTTCTTGAAGTCACCGGAAGACGGGTCAAGCTTCCTACATTTCATCTGGCGGGCGACCACGGCGCCCTCCAGAGTCACGATTCCGAGGTCGTGCCCGCTGCTGGCCTCGACGACGACAAGGTCCCCGGTCTTTATGCTCTGCCCGGAGGCGTTGAGATATATGCCCTTGCGCGTATTCTTGAAACGGACTTCAAAAAAGTCCTTGTACTGTTCCTGGGCCACCCCCGAGAGCCAGTCGTAAACCTCCATCTTGCAGCAGCCGGGGCGGTAGCAGCAGTTGAGCTCCCCCTCGTCGTTGCGCGAGACGGTGCATCCTCTGGAGCAGTCGTATTTCTTCGCTTCGTTTCCGTTGTTTTCCATAATTCGTCATATAGAGATGAAAATCCTGTTCACAAGGTCGCAGAACAGCATTTTCGAGTTAACATTCCTGTCAATGAGGGAAACGGTCCTGTCTATGGCCTTCTCCATCTTCATACAGGCCGCCGCACCGACGCGGGGCGCGAGCGTTTCGTAAAAGGACTTCTCCTCCGGCAGGATTCCGGCAAGCTCCGCACGGGACTGCCCGAGCAGGAAAATCTTGCGTATGCAGGAAGAGAGATAGCCGCAGAAAGCCTTCTGGCGTTCACGGGAAGGCAGTGCGGCCGCCCCCTCCCCGACTTCGAGAGCCTGAAGCAGATTACGCGAGAGGGCCGCCGAGAACAGCGTCCGGAACATTTCGGAATATTCCGGATCCGGAGCCTCAACGCCACGGACATATTCCGCCTCTTCCCTCGTCAGCGGAAGCACCCGCATACTCTGGCATCGCGAGAACACCGTCTGCATCATCTTCTCCGGCGCGTGGGTGACGAAGACGAAGACCGTCTTCTCCGGCGGCTCCTCGACAAGTTTCAGCAGCTTGTTGGCGGCCGTGGCGTTCATCTTCTCCGGAAGATAGCAGAGAACCGCCTTGTAGCCGTCCTCGACTGCGGCGAGAGACATCTTCGAGATTATGGACTTGGCCTCCGGAAGAGCTATCTCACCCTTCTTCCCCTCGATTCCGAGAGCCTCCTGAAGGTCGTCCTCCGTGAAATAGGGACGGTCGAGCACGAGTTTCCGCCAATATGGAAGAAACGAGTCCGAAACCGGCTTGTCCTCGCTCACTTTCGCGCTCTTGTTCACCGGGAACACGAAATGCACGTCCGGATGAATAAGTTTCGCCATCTGCCTGCAGGACGGGCATTCCCCGCAGGCCTCGCCCCCCGAACGGTGTCCGCAGTCGAGATACTGGAGATACGCAAGGGCGAGGGTCACCGCGCCGCAGCCGTCGTTCTCATAGAACAGCATAGCGTGAGGAATCCTCCCGCTGTCCGCCATCGAGACAAGCGTCTTCTTCAACGCCTCGTTTCCTGTTATCTCACTGAACTTCATAACATTTCATCAATTTGACATCCGCTCCGGCCGCCTTGAAAGCTCTGACGCGGGAAGTCCGTACACTCTACGCAGTGCGGCTGGCGGTGAACCGGGCGAGCTCCGCGAGCATATCCCTCTCCTCCGACGGGGCGAGAATGGACACCGCGTCCACCGCCTTCCCCACGAATTCGTCCAGCTTCGCCGACGCGTATTCCACCCCTCCGTTCCCGGCGACAAAGGCCACGATCTCGTCGCGGTTCTCCGGATTTCCGGCAATCCCCTTCACCAGAGAGCGCATCTCCGCCTCGCGCTCCGGAGCATTCGCCATAGCCCCGAGAAGAGGCAGGGTTATCTTCTGCTCCAGAAGGTCGACCCCGAGCGGCTTCCCCACATCGGCGGAACCGCAGTAGTCCAGGATGTCGTCCTTTATCTGGAACGCATAGCCGAGGCTCACGGCGTAGTCCCGGACGGCCTCGCGGCACATTCCGGAAGCGTTCACCGAAATCGCGGCGGTGACGGCGGCTGCCTCGAAAAGCGAAGCCGTCTTGCTGTAGATTATCCTCAGGTAGTCGTCGTAATCCGTGTCGACCGAGGACGCCTTCTGCAGCTGGAGCATCTCCCCCTCCGCGAGGCAGCTCAGGGTGCGTGCGAATATGCGGATCACACGCGGGTCGCAGGAGCTGTCATCCTCCCCCAGTATGAGCCTTATCGCCTTGACGAGCCAGTAGTCTCCGACGAGCACAGATGCGGTCGGCCCGAGCAGGGAGCGCACCGTGGGGCTTCCGCGCCTCACATCCCCCTCGTCCGCCACGTCGTCGTGCAGGAGCGTGGCGTTGTGCAGCAGTTCCGCCGCCGCCGCGTAACGCTTCGACACCTCGGGGAGCGAGCCGGAGAAACTCCCGGCGGAGCGGAGGCAGGCGCGTGCGACAAGCAGCGACAGCATCGGACGGAGCTGCTTCCCGCTGTGCGAAAGAATCGACCCGTTCGTCGAGTTCAGCAGAGCGATGTCGCTCTTCAGCGTCCGGGGAATCAGCTCCCCGACATCAGTCCAGTCTCTCCCGAGATATTCCCGGACCATCCTCAACTCCATACAAGCCTAAAACATAACGGCGAGAGACAGGGACACGCCGCTGATGCTGTTCCTGTCGCCGATTTCCGCCCTCAGCCCTCCGACAAGTCCGTCCAGATTCTCCAGTCCGGTGGTGAACATCGAACCGAGCCCCCAGTTGTACCTTGCGGAAATCTGGAAATGCCACACCTCGAGACCGACCCCGAGACCGACCCCGTATTCCCAGCGGTTCAGCCCGTCCCAGTCGTTCTTCACCGTGTCATTCCCCTCACCTTTGAACTTGTTGTTCAGGGCATAGCCGAAGTACGGCACGCACTCGAGATAGGGCCTCATTATGAGCAGGTCCGGCCCCCACTGAATCGAGACCGGGATTTCAAGATAGCCGCACCTGTAGTCGCAGGAACGCGATGAATACTCCCCCTCCGGGACGGCCGTCCCCTTCATCTGATAGACAAGAGAAGGCTGCACGGCGAAGCCCAGAGGCAGCGCAATCTTGAGAGTGGCGCCGATATGCCCCTGAGCGACATTCGTCGCCTTCCATTCGCTCGGCTTGCCGGAAGTGAAAGTCGCTCCGCCGATGATTCCGGCGTTGAACTGTGCGCCTGCGCTGGCCGCGAAAATGACCGACGCCGCCGCTGCGCAGATGAGTGTGATCGTCCTTTTCATATCAGAGAAGATTGTCCAGCTTCGCCGTTATGTTGGCTTTCGGCTGCGCCCCGACGAGCCTGTCTACGAGCTTTCCGTCCTTGAAGAAAAGCAGCGCCGGGATGCTCATAATGCGGTACTGCCCCGCCGCTTCGCTGTTTTCGTCCACATTGCATTTGCCCACGAACGCACGTCCTTCATATTCCTTCGCGATTTCTTCGATTGTCGGGCCGAGAGCACGGCACGGGCCGCACCAGGTCGCCCAGAAATCCACGAGGACCACGCTGTTTGAAGAAAGGATTTCGGCGAAATTCGCCTCAGTTACTACATTTTCCATAAATATATCTCCTTGATTTGCCGTTCCTTCGCCCCCTCGGAGACTCCGGAACTGTGATTGATTCACCCGAAGGAAACCGTCAGAAACTTGAAAAATCGCCTCGGATTTTTAAATTATTTTCGAGGAAAGTTTCTTACAGCTTCTTGAGAATGGTCTTGATGTTCACCTCCCTGTCGATGACGCCCGGAAGATCCTCGATGCGGACGCGCTCCTGCGCCATAGTGTCGCGGTGACGGATGGTTACGCAGCCGTCATTGAGCGACTCGTTGTCGACCGTGACGCAGAACGGCGTGCCTATCGCGTCCTGACGGCGGTAGCGCTTGCCGATGGAGTCCTTCTCGTCGTACTGGCAGTTGAAGTCGTACTTGAGTTCGTCCATAATCTTCTGCGCGAGCTCCGGAAGCCCGTCCTTCTTGACGAGCGGCAGCACGGCCACCTTCACCGGAGCGAGCACCGGCGGAATCGAGAGCACCACGCGGGTCTCCCCGTTGTCGAGCTTCTCCTCGTGGAAAGAGTGCGAGAGCACGGCGAGCACCATACGGTCGACCCCGATTGAAGTCTCGACGACGTACGGAGTGTAGCTCTCCCCCGTCTCCGGGTCGAAATACTGAATCTTCTTTCCCGAGAACTTCTGGTGGTTCCCGAGGTCGAAGTCGGTGCGGGAGTGGATCCCCTCAAGCTCCTTGAAGCCGAACGGGAAGTTGAACTCGATGTCCGTCGCGGCGTTGGCGTAGTGCGCGAGCTTCTCGTGGTCGTGGAAGCGGTAGTTCTCCGCCCCCATTCCGAGAGCCTTGTGCCAGGCCAGACGGTGCTCCTTCCACTTCGCGAACCAGTCGAGCTCCGTGCCCGGCTTGATGAAGAACTGCATCTCCATCTGCTCGAACTCCCTCATTCTGAAAATGAACTGACGCGCCACAATCTCGTTCCTGAACGCCTTTCCAATCTGCGCGATGCCGAAAGGCAGCTTCATACGGCCGGTCTTCTGCACGTTGAGGTAGTTCACGAATATGCCCTGAGCCGTCTCCGGACGCAGATAAATCACATTGGTGTCGTCGGAGGTGTTGCCGAGCTGGGTGGAGAACATCAAATTGAACTGACGCACGTCCGTCCAGTTCTTCGTCCCTGAAATCGGGCAGACAATCTCGCAGTCGATGATTATCTGCCGGAGCTCCGCCAGATCGTTGGCGTTCAGAGCGTCCGTCATCCTCTTGCGGGTCTGTTCGATCTTCGCCGTGTTCCTCAGCACGTTGGGGTTGGTCTCGCGGAACTTGGCCTCGTCGAACGCCTCCCCGAACTTCTTGCGGGCCTTCTCGACCTCCTTGTTGTTCTTCTCCTCAAGCTTGGCGATGTAGTCCTCGATGAGAACGTCGGCCCTGTAGCGTTTCTTGGAGTCCTTGTTGTCGATGAGAGGGTCGTTGAACGCGCCCACGTGACCTGAAGCCTCCCAGATTTTCGGATGCATAAAGATGCAGGAGTCGATGCCCACGATGTTCTCGTTGAGACGGGTCATCGCGAACCACCAGTACTGCTTGATGTTGTTCTTGAGCTCCGAACCGAGCTGGCCGTAGTCATAGACGGCTGCGAGTCCGTCATAAATCTCGCTTGACGGGAATATGAATCCGTATTCCTTGCAGTGGGCGACCAAAGCCTTGAAAATTTCGTCTTGTGTCATATCTTTTTGAATTTATATTTCCATATCCGGACATATCCATACGGACATATATCCTCCGATCCTGACATATACCCATTACTTAAGTTTCCCGAAGTATTCTGAATATATCTGAATATATCTGAACATATCTCAATATATCCGTATATGTTCGGAATGTTCGGAATGCCCGCAATCCTGCAAAATTAGTCATTTCCGCCCAAATCCCGACAAATATTCGGAATTATCTGAAAACGGCTTCCGAAAGCAATACTATTTTTCTCAAGATGAAGAGTATTTTGTAATTTTGCAGGTTTCCGTCACGCAGGGAGAATCTGCGGCGGAATGACGAGAAAATGAAGAAAATCGACGACATACGGGCGGGATTCCCCGCGCTTTCGGAAACCGTCTACGGACGGCCGCTGGTCTATCTCGACAATGCGGCCACTTCGCAGCGTCACAGCTCCGTGCTCCGGATGCAGGACGAGTTTTCGAGAAACGCGAACGCCAACATACACAGGGGGATTCACCGCCTTTCAAATCTGGCCACGGAGCATTATGAGCAGGCTCGCGACGCGGTGCGCGAGTTCATAAACGCGGAACATCGCGAAGAGATCGTCTTCACTTCCGGGACCACTGCATCCATCAATCTGGTCGCATATTCCTTCGGCGAGGCGTTTGTCGGAGCGGGCGACAACGTCGTGATTTCGGCGGCGGAGCACCATTCCGACATAGTCCCCTGGCAGCTGCTCTGCAAGCGGAAGGGGGCGCAGCTCCGGGTCATACCCGTTTCAGACGACGGGACTCTGCGCATCGGCGAGCTTGAGAACCTCGTTGACGGCAGGACGCGGATAGTCTCCGTCACCCATATTTCAAACGTGCTCGGAATCGTCAATCCGGTCGGGGAGATAGTCAGTTTCTGCCACGGCCGGGGCGTGCCCGTACTTGTCGACGGAGCGCAGGGG
>CAVIXF010000077.1:0-9313 GCA_963646585.1 Candidatus Gastranaerophilales bacterium HUM_1
GTGGCAGACTGTCTTAAAAGGATGAAGTGCAAGGCTTGCGACGACTTCCGAACCGCAGCAACCTTTCGGTTGTGAGGATTCGGGGGAGGAGCGTAACGCAGCAATTCGCCTTTTAAGGCGGTCTGCGCTATATTGGAATGTGGACGCTACACCCCTCGACCCGAATCGCGCTCAGCGGAGCGGCCGGGCAGTTGTACTCGCAGGCCCCGCAGCCGATGCAGCGCTCTTCCATCACCGAAGGAATCCGCACAGAATTCTTGTCCGAAGCGTCCTTGCGCACCATCCTTATCGCTCCGGCGGGGCAGTGTCTCGCGCAGTTTCCGCACTTGACCCCTTCTGCGTCGGCTACGCAGAGACCGTAGTCCACGATGGCGTGACCGATTCTGATGGAGGACTTCTCCTCGCGGCTCACCGGCACAATCGCCCCCGCAGGGCAGACCTCCGAGCAGACTGTGCACTCCGGACGGCAGTAGCCTTTCTCGTAGGACATCTCCGGCTGCATCAGCGTGTCAAGGCTCAGGGATGGCCGCAGCACTTGGTTCGGGCAGGCGGAGACGCAGAGCTGGCAGGCTATGCAATGGTCAGTGAAATGTTTCAGGCTTCCCGAGCCGGCCGGTTTGAGTGGCGTCCCCCTTTTCGGAGCTTTCTTCTCCGGAAGCGTGATCAGCCCTCCGTCAACTTTCATCTGCTGCGCGGCCGCCTCAATCGGGCGGGCTATCTCGGCCGCGGCGAGCGTCCCCGCTGCAATGGCCGTGGTCTTGAGAAACTCCCTGCGCGTTCCGTTCTCCGGCTTCCCGGCGGCATCCCCAACCCCGGCGGCCGGCTTCCCGAATCGCCATTTGTACTGAATCGCCCCATCCCGGCAGACCGAGACGCAGTCCAGACACACGACGCAGCGGCTGCGGTCAACCCGGTGGTTCTTGACATCAATGCAGGAGGACTTGCAGCGTCTCCCGCAAAGCCCGCAGTTCCGGCATTTCCCCGTGTCGATCACCGGCGCGAACAGGCTGAACCTCGACACGAGCCCGAGCAGCGAACCCACCGGACAGATGCTGTTGCACCATATCCGCCCCCATTTCCAGGACAGTACGGCGAGCAGCGCGAAAGTCACCGCTGCCACGGCGAAAGTCACCGCTGCCACGGCGAAAGTCACCCCGCTCTTCACCCAGACCTCCGTCGAGTAGAACGCATAGCTGTCGAAATGTTCGGCAATCGCGGCCAGCAGATTGTTGCATCCCCTGTAGACCGGCGCGAACAGCTCGGCGGCGATTCTTCCGTAGGCGCTGTAGGGGGCGATAAGAGCGGCAATGGAGGTGGCTCCGAGAGCCATCGCCGCGACAAAGGCCGCGAGCACGCCGTAGCGCAGCGCCGTCAGAGGCCTGCGGTACTTGAATCGGTAGAGATTCTTCTTCTTTGTCTTTCCGTGAATCCACGAGATTATGTCCTGCATCACGCCGAGCGGGCAGATTACCGAGCAGTAGACCCTTCCGAAAAGCAGCGTCAGCAGCACGAGGGCCGCGACGACGCCGACATTCAGCGCGAGCACCGCCGGGATGAACTGGATTTTCGCCATCCAGCCCAGATAGAGGTGCACCGTCCCGGTGAAGTCGAGAAAAAGCAGCGTGATTCCGAGAAAGAAGACCGCTGCGAGGGCGATTCTGATTTTTCGTAGCATTGTGGTGTGTGTCTGTGTTTATGGGCCGGTGTCCGGCATCCTGCGCCTCGTGCCCGGTGTTCCGTGCCCGGTGTTCCGTGCCCGGTGTTCCGTGCCCGGCATTCCGTGTCCCGTACCCGGTGCCCCGCGCCCGTGCCGCCCGGACTTTTCAGCGAGGAATCCCCGTTCCGGAATTGCGCCCGGAGATGCGAAAATACAAAAATTTTTGGCAATCGGGAAAATTATCACTACCTTGGAAAATAATTGCGCCGGGCGGTCGGCGGACGGCGAAAACGACCCCCCGCGAATCCGGCTTCGACTTGTGAGGATCACTGTGGTATAAGTCAGAATACTTGAGAAACTTGAGTATGGTAAGTTCAGAAAAACTGTTGGAAAAACTTAGGCTGTTCTTCGGCTACGCATCGTTCAAACCCGGCCAGGAAGAAATCATACGGCATCTTGTCGAGGGCAACGACGCTTTCGTGCTTATGCCGACCGGAGGCGGGAAGAGTATGTGCTACCAGCTGCCGGCCCTTCTGATGGAGGGGACGGCGATAGTCATATCCCCGCTCATCGCCCTGATGAAGAATCAGGTCGACGTGATCCGTGGCTTCGTCTCCGGGAACGAGGGCATAGCCCATTTCCTGAACTCGTCCCTCAACAAGGCGCAGATCACGGAGGTCCGCGAAGACCTGCTCTCGGGCACGACCAAGCTGCTCTACGTCGCCCCGGAGTCTCTGACCAAGCCGGAGAACGTCGCGCTGCTCAAGGAGATACACATATCCTTCTACGCCATAGACGAAGCCCACTGCATCTCCGAATGGGGGCACGACTTCCGTCCGGAGTACAGGCGGATCCGCTCCATAATCGAGGAGATAGGACGGTCCCCGATCATAGCCCTCACCGCGACGGCCACCCCGAAGGTCCAGAGCGACATAATGAAGAATCTGGGAATCGTCGGGGCGAAGGTCTTCCGCTCGTCCTTCAACCGCCCCAACCTCTACTACGAAGTCAGGGACAAGACGGATCCGAAGAGGGACATAATAAAATATATACGTCAGAATCCGGGGAAATCCGGAATCATCTACTGCCTCAGCCGGAAGAAGGTCGAGGAGATTGCGGAGCTGCTGAACGTCAACGGGATAAAGGCTCTTCCGTACCACGCCGGGATGGACGCGAAGACCCGTGCCGAGAATCAGGACGCCTTCCTTATGGAAAAGGTGGACGTGATCGTCGCCACCATAGCCTTCGGGATGGGGATCGACAAGCCGGACGTGCGCTTCGTCATCCACTATGACATCCCGAAGAGCCTCGAAGGCTATTATCAGGAGACCGGACGCGCCGGAAGGGACGGCCGCGAGGGGCAGTGCATAGTCTTCTACAGCTACAGGGACATACAGAAGCTTGAGAAGTTTATGCAGGGCAAGCCGATAGCCGAACAGGAGATAGGGCGGCATCTGCTGATGGAGACCGTGGCCTACGCGGAGTCGAACCAGTGCCGCAGGAAGCTGCTGCTCAACTACTTCGGCGAGGATTACACGCAGGAGAACTGCGGGGCGTGCGACAACTGCCTCCATCCGAAGAAGCGCTTCGACGGGTCGTCGGAGATGTGCCTGCTGATAGAGCTCGTGGATTCGCTCCCGGAGCGGTTCAAGACCGAGCACCTCGCGAACATACTGGCGGGGGAGACCAACTCCCTGATAAAGTCGTACCTCCACGACGAACTGGAGCTTTTCGGCGCGGGGAAGGAGCACAGCTCGCATTTCTGGTGCGCGATAATCCATCAGGGCATCGTGCTGCACCTGCTTGAGAAGGACGTGGAGGCCTACGGGCTCGTCTCCGTCACGGAGAAGGGGCGCGAGTTCGCCGCGCATCCGTCCGCTCTGATGCTCACCGGGGACAGGGAGTTCTCCGAGGGCGAGGACGACGACGATGACGCGACGCCTTCGGCTGCGAAAGGAGGGGGCGGTGGCGACGAAGTCCTGCTCTCTATGCTCAAGGATCTGAGGCGGGACATCGGGCGCAGGCTCAGGCTCCAGCCGTGGGTGATTTTCAGCGACGCGGCGCTTGAGGATATGTCGATAATGTACCCGATAACCCTGAACGAGCTACAGCGCTGCCAGGGGGTCGGCGAGGGGAAGGCCGGGAAATACGGCAAGGAGTTCATAGACTTGATATCCAAATATGTGGAGGAGAACGAGATAGAGCGTCCTTACGACCTCTCGGTGATGAAGACTGTGGTCCACGGATCCGACAACCGCAAGTTCATAATTCACAACATAGACCGGAGACTCGACTTCGAGGACATAGCTTCGGCCCTGAATATGGATTTCGACGACCTTCTGACTGAGATAGAGAGGATTGTGCAGTCGGGGTTCAAATTCAGCCTCGGCTATTACGTCCAGCGTGCAGTCGATGCGGACGTCGCCGAGGAGATTTATGAATATTTCCGCGCCGAGGCGGAGTCCGACTCGGTGGAGAAGGCGATGGAGGTGCTCGGGAGCGACTACGAGGAGAGGGAGATACGCCTCGTGCGCCTGAAGTTCCTCTGCGAGGTGGCGAACTGAACCAGGCGGAGAAATACGGTGGTTTTCTGAAACTTAAGGAATATATATGATCCCACGCGACACGGTGGAGCGCATTCTGGATGCGGCGAAGATTGAGGAGGTCGTCGGCGACTTCGTCGATCTGAGGCGCCGTGGGGCCAACTATGTGGCCTGCTGCCCGTTCCACAACGAGAAGACCCCGTCGTTCTATGTCTCCCCGTCGAAGGGGATATACAAATGTTTCGGATGCGGGAAGGCCGGTTCGGCGGTCAATTTCGTTATGGAGTCGGAGAGCCTGACCTATCCGGAGGCGCTGCGCTATCTCGCGAAGAAATACCATATAGAGGTGGTCGAGGAGGAGGAGACTGCGGAGGACATCGCCCGCAAGCAGCACAAGGACAGCCTCTATGTCGTCTCCAAATTCGCCGCCGACTTTTTTCGGCAGTCCCTGCATACGCCTATGGGACAGGCGGTCGCGTATCAATATTTCCACGGGAAGCGGAAGCTCGAAGACTCGACCATAGAGAAATACGGCCTCGGCTGGGCCCCGCAGTCGCGTGACTCCCTCAGCCGTGCGGCGCGGGAGGCCGGTTACAGGGAGGAGTATCTCGTGGAGACCGGGCTGAGCATACGCCGCGACGACGGGACTCTGACCGACAGGTTCTTCGACAGGGTCATATTCCCGATACATTCCGTCACCGGCCAGGTCATAGCCTTCGGGGGACGCACCCTCAAGACGGACAAGAGCGTGGCGAAATACGTCAATTCGCCGGAGACGGAGATATATGTGAAGAACAAGTCCCTCTACGGAATCTATTTCGCAAAGAACGAAATCGCCCGCCGGCGCAAGTGCATACTCGTTGAGGGCTATCTCGACGTGCTCTCGATGCACCAGCTCGGGATTATGAACGTGGTGGCTTCGAGCGGCACTTCGCTCACGACCGGGCAGGTGGCTCTGATCCGGCGTTTCGCGGACGACGTGACCATCATTTACGACGGGGACAGCGCCGGGATACACGCCGCCCTGCGCGGAATCGGGCTCGTGCTCAAGGGCGGCCTGAACGTGCGCGTGGTGCTGCTGCCCGACGGCGAGGACCCGGATTCCTTCGCCTGCTCGCACACTCTGGCGGAGGTGAATGACTACATCGACTCCCACGAGCGGGACTTCATCGGGTTTATGACGGATATGCTTCTCGGCGAGGCCGGCGGCGACCCGCTCAAGAAGGCGGCTCTGGTCAACGAGGTGGCGGACACCGTCGCGCTCATCCCCGACCAGATTGTCCGTGCGGCTTACGTGCAGACCTGCTCGGCGAAGTTCGGGATGGACGAGGGGATACTCTACGACCGGGTGAGGCAGTCCCGCGAGGCTATGCTCGTCGCCGAGAAACGGCAGCGCGAGCGGGAGACCGTCCGGGAGAACGCCGCCTCGGAGGGACGCGACTCTTTCGGGGGGCAGTCCCGGGACTTCGCCGACCGGTTTTCCGGCGGTGAGCCGGACGGGGGGGAGGCTGACGGACGGCGGGCGGACGGAGCGCAGGACATCGGCGGACAGGAGGCGGGGAAGCATACGCCCGGTATTCAGCCTTACGGAATGCAGTCTCACGGGACGCAGATTTCCGGGGCGCAGTTCAACGGGTCTCAATTCCCCGGAACGCAGTTCCCCGGCGATGCGGCCGCGATGCGCGAGGAAGAGCCGTTCACGGCCTCGGGCGAGCGGGAGCTGCTGTGTTTCCTGCTTGAATACGGCGACAATGAACTGAAGTTCGACAAGGATTCGCCCCTGTGGACGGAGACAGTCCCGACGGTCGCCGACTTCATACTCAACACTCTGGAAGAAAACGGGATGGTCTTCCGCAACTCGATATATGCCCGGATTCTGGAGCAGTATACGAAGTTCTACGACGGCGGATTCGAGCAGAGCCGGATTCTCGTCAGGCTCCGCGACAGCGACGACCCGCAGATAAGGGCGGCGACCCGCGACCTGCTCGTCGACAAGTACAATCTGACGGTGAAGAATTTCGAGAATTCGCTCACCTCGACCGAGACGATGCTAGTGACATATATCCCCAAGTCCTTGATTAAGTTGCAGTTGCTCAATGTCGAACTCGAACTCAAGGCTCTCCAGAAGGAGCTTGTCGCGGCGGGGGGCTCCGTGGAGACGGAGAATCTGATGCTGAAGATTACGGAGAAGAACCGGATGAAGTCGTTCCTCTCGTCCGAGCTTCAGAAACAGAGGATGTATTATTGAAATATTCCGGATATATGGATATGGAACATATTGAGTTATAGGGATATACTGAATCCGTGGATATGAATCTGAATTGAATGGATATTCCGGATATATGGATATGGAACATATTGAATAATAAGAATATACAGAAGATATGGAAAAGAAGAATTACAGACGGGAGCTGGTGACCTGCGCGCTTCCTTACGCGAACGGCCCGGTTCATATCGGACATCTCGCCGGAGTCTATGTCCCTGCGGACATATATGTAAGGTATCAGAGGCTTCGGGGACGGGACGTGCTTTTCATCTGCGGCTCGGACGAACACGGGGTTCCGATCACAATCAAGGCGAAGAAAGAGGGGGTGACTCCGCAGGCGATTGTCGACAGATATCATTCGTTGATAAAGGCTTCGTTCGCGGGGCTGGGAATCAATTTCGACATCTATTCCCGCACGTCGTCCAAGGTTCACGAGCAGACGGCATCGGATTTTTTCCGCAAGCTCTACGACGACGGCAAGTTCATCGTCAGGGAAAGCGAGCAGTACTACGACGAGGAGGCCAAGACCTTTCTCGCGGACCGCTACATCACGGGGACCTGCCCGCGCTGCGGCGCGGAGGGGGCGTACGGCGACCAGTGCGAGAAGTGCGGCGCGACGCTCAGCCCGGACGAACTGATAAACCCGAAATCCTCCCTGAGCGGCTCCCCGCTGGTGAAGAAGCCGACGAAACACTGGTATCTGCCTCTGAACGAGTATGAAAAGTGGCTTTCGGAGTGGATTCTCGACGGGCACAAGGAGTGGAAGACCAATGTCTACGGGCAGTGCAAGAGCTGGATTGACGGAGGGCTTCAGCCCCGCGCCGTGAGCCGTGACCTCGACTGGGGCGTTCCGGTGCCGGTCGAAGGCGCGGAGGGGAAGGTGCTCTATGTCTGGTTCGACGCTCCGATAGGCTACATCTCCAACACCAGGGAGCTTCTTCCGCAGTCGTGGGAGAAATGGTGGAAGTCGGAGGACACGAAGCTCGTGCATTTCATCGGGAAGGACAACATCGTCTTCCACTGCATCGTGTTCCCTTCTATGCTGAAGGCTTATGGCGGCTACATCCTTCCGGACAATGTCCCGGCGAACGAGTTCCTGAACCTTGAGGGCGACAAGATCTCCACTTCGAGGGGCTGGGCCGTGTGGCTGAACGAGTATCTGGAGCAGTTCCCGGGAAAGGAGGACGTGCTCCGCTACGTGCTCTGCGCCAACGCTCCGGAGACCAAGGACAACGACTTCTCCTGGAAGGACTTTCAGGCGAGGAACAACAGCGAGCTCGTGGCGATTTTCGGAAATTTCGTGAACCGCGCCGTCGTGCTCACGCACAAGTATTTCGGGGGGAAGGTGCCTGCGGATCTGAAGCCGGAGGCGATTGACGCGGAGACGCTCTCGCAGATTCCGGTGATCGCGGCCGAGATAGAGTCCGACGTGGAGGCCTACCGTTTCCGCGAGGCTCTGAAGGCGGCGATGAATCTCGCGAGGCTCGGCAACAAGTACCTCACCGACACCGAGCCGTGGAAGGTAGCCAAGACCGATATGGACAGGACGGCGTCCATCCTGAACGTCTCGCTCCAGATCTGCGCCGCGCTTGCGGTGGCTTTCGAGCCGTTCCTGCCGTTCTCGGCGGAGAAGCTTCGCAGGATTCTGCGGGTTGGAGTAATCGCGGGCACGGATCATCGCGCCGGCGAGGAGGGCACGACGGGCGAGAACATCTTCACCGCGTCCGAGGCTGCGGCCCTGCATACGGTCGGCGCGGGGGCGGCTCTGGCCGGAGGCGTTTCGGCTGACGGGCGTTCTTCTGAAGGCGTTTTGGCTGACGGCTCCGGCTGCGGGTCTTCTGCTGAGGGGGCTTTCACGGGCGGCCAGTTGTCGGAGTTCCCTCTCGCGCTTTCGTGGAGCGACCTGTCTTCCGGGCGCATACTGCCCGAGGGGCACGAGCTCGGACAGGCGGAACTGCTCTTCGCGAAAATCGAGGACGACGTGGTCGATGCGCAGACAGCCCGTCTGAACGCCATCCGTGCGGAGCGCGAGGCGGCAGCGGCCGAGGCCGCCGCGAAGGAGGCTGCGGCGAAAGTCGAGCCGCAGAAGCCGGAGTGCAGTTTCGAGGATTTCGAGAAGATGGACATCCGCACCGCGACGGTGATTGAGGCGGAGCGCGTGCCGAAGACGGACAAGCTGCTCAAGCTGACGATTGACACGGGCATAGACACCCGCACGATAGTCTCAGGAATCGCGGAGTATTATTCTCCGGAGGATATGCTCGGGAAGCAGATCTGCATACTCGCGAACCTCGCCCCGCGCAAGATCCGTGGCATAGAGTCCAAGGGGATGATTCTGATGGCCCGTCAGGGCGACGGCGCGATGCGCTTCGTCACGCCGCAGGAGGCTCTTGCCAACGGCTCTACTATAGGGTAAAAGTCCACTGAAAAGCGGATTGCGGCGTTGGACTTCGACAATTTAAATCCTCACAACCGTCAGAGACAGTCCGCATAAGCGGACGCGTGAAGTTTGCGAAGGGAAAGATTGGACAGTACAGCGGGAACATCACCAACAAGGCCTCATCAGAGGCCCGTCCGGGCCGGGTATTTCTGTCATTGCGCAAGCAATGTCAGAAATACGGAAAGGCGCAAAGGACGCAGGGGTTTGGGGCGGCAGCCCCAATAATAAACACGGGAGGGGGAGTTTAAGCAATTGCTGCGTTGGACTTCGGTACGGGATTTCGATTTAAATTCGATGATGATATATTACAATAAGGGGATTCAGAACACCTTCGGAATGAAGGTGAGGGCGACGGCCTATGCGGAGTGGGGGAGCGTCGATGAACTGCGGGGACTGCTGCGGGACGG
>CAVIXF010000078.1:0-9299 GCA_963646585.1 Candidatus Gastranaerophilales bacterium HUM_1
TCAACGTGGAGCTTCCGGTCGACGCCACGGCTCTTGAGGAGACCATCGTGGTCGCCTTCGGCACCTCCACCAAGGAGGCCTTCACCGGGTCCGCGACGGTCGTGAAATCGTCCGACATCGCCAAGGTGCAGTCGTCCGACGCGACCCGCGCACTCGAAGGAGTCGTCGCCGGCGTGCAGATGACCACCTCCTCCGGAGCGCTCGGCTCTTCTCCGAGCATACGCATCAGGGGAATATCCTCAATCAGCGCGGGGTCTTCACCTCTTTATGTCGTTGACGGCGTGCCTTATCCGGGAGACATAAACAACATCAACCCGGCCGACATCGAGTCTATGACCGTCCTCAAGGACGCGGCGTCCAACGCCCTCTACGGCGCGAGGGGCGCGAACGGAGTCATAATGATCACGACCAAGAAGGCGAAGCACGGCGAGGCCGTCGTGAACATCGACGCGAAATGGGGCGTGAACACCAAGGCCCTCAAGACCTACGACTACATCTCCGACCCGGGCCAGTACTATGAGACCCACTACGCCGCCCTCAAGGCATATTACAAGGACAACGGCTACACCGACAGCGAGGCTCACCTCATCGCGGCCACGAATGTCGCCGGAAGCTCCCGCAACGGCGGTCTCGGCTACAACGTCTACACCGTTCCGGAGGGACAGCTCCTCATCGGAAGCAACGGCAAGCTCAACCCGAACGCGACCCTCGGCCGCGTGGTGAACTACAACGGCGAGGACTACCTGCTCTACCCGGACAACTGGCTTGACAACGTCTACAAGCCTTCTTTCCGTCACGAATACAACGCGAGCGTCTCCGGAAGCACCGACAGGGCTTCTTTCTACGCGTCTCTCGGCTACCTCAAGAACAACGGTATCGTGGAGCGCCAGAGTATGGAACGCTACACCGCCAAGCTCCGCGCCGACTATCAGGCGAAGTCCTGGCTCAAGGTCGGAGGCAACGCAAGCTATGCGAAATACGGCTGGAACAACGCCAGTCCGGACGAAGGCGCCGGCTCGACGGGTTCAGTCTTCGGAATGGCCATAGGAATGGCCCCGATCTATCCTCTCTACATCAGGGACGGAAAGGGCAACATCCGCTACGACGCCAACGGCTACAGGAGATACGACTTCGGTAACGGCCAGAACGCCGGCATCACCCGTCCTAACTCCACCAACGCCAACTCGCTCTGCCTCAATCAGCTCGACTCCGACACGACCGAGGGCAACGCGGTGAACGGAACCGGATATGCGGAGTTCAAGTTCCTCAAGGACTTCACTTTCACCGTGAACGGCGGCATCGGTTTCGACGAATATCGTTCAAAATCGATGAACAACCCTTACTACGGACAGTTCGTCACCAACGGGGGAACGCTTACCGTAGGACACGCGAGGACTCTGTACTACAACCTCCAGCAGCTGCTCGACTGGAACAGGACGTTCGCCGAGAAACACACCGTCGACATCCTTCTGGGCCACGAGTACTACAGGCAGCACAGCTACTCCCTCTCCGCATCAAAGACCAAGCTCTTCTCAATCACGAATCTTGAGCTGAACGGCGCCGCGGTGGATTCCAAGAGCGCGGCTTCGGCGCACAGCTGGTACAACAACGAAGGCTTCTTCGGAAGGGTACAGTACGACTACGCCAACAAGGTCTACGCGAGCGCTTCCTACCGCCGCGACGCCTCCTCCCGCTTCCATCCGGACCACCGCTGGGGCAACTTCTGGTCAGTGGGCGCAGGCTGGCTGATCGACAGGGAGAGCTGGTTCACCGCATCCTGGGTGGATATGCTCAAGATCAAGGCCTCCATCGGTTCTCAGGGTAACGACAACATCAGCAACTACCTCTACACCGACACCTACTCCATCGCCAACTCCGAAGGCGAGGTGGGCGTGACCTTCAACAGCAAGGGCAACGAGAACATCACCTGGGAGACCAACACGAACTTCAACGTCGGCACCGACTTCGAGCTGTTCAACAACAGGCTCAGCGGAACCGTGGAGTACTTCTACAGGAAGACCTCCGATATGCTCTTCTTCTTCACCGTGCCTACGTCCCTCGGATATGACGGCTACTACGCCAACATCGGCGATATGAGGAACCAGGGCGTGGAGTTCTCCCTCAACGGGGACATCATCCGCAAGAAGAACTTCATATGGTCCGCCAACGTCAACGCCACCCACTACACCAACAAGATTCTCCGTCTGCCGGACGAAAGGAAGACCGTGACGATGGAGGGATATGAGGGCTATGCGAGCGGCACCTGGTTCTACGGCGAGGGGCTTCCTCTCTACACCCGCAAGATGCCGAAATATGCCGGAATCGACCACGAGACCGGAGAGCCTATGTGGTACAAGGATGTCACGGACAAGGACGGCAACGTCACGAGGGAGACCACCAAGAACTACTCCGACGCCACCGACTATCTCTGCGGCGACCCTACTCCGAAGCTTTACGGAGGATTCGGGACTTCGTTCTCATTCTACGGGGTTGACATCGCGGTCCAGTTCACCTACCAGATCGGCGGAAAGTCCTATGACAGCGGATACGCCGCGTCTCTCGACGCTCCGGGCACCACGATCGGAAACAACATCCACAAGGACGTGCTCAACGCCTGGACTCCGGAGAACAAGAACTCCGACATCCCGCGCTTCCAGTATCTTGACAAGAATTTCAACTCCACCTCCGACAGGTTCCTCACGGACGCAAGCTATCTGAACTTCCAGAACGCGCAGATCGGCTACACCTTCCCGAGGAAGCTCACCGAGAAGATAAAGGTCAGCAAGCTCCGCATCTACGTGGCGGCCGACAACATCTGGTACGTTTCGGCAAGGCAGGGATTCGACCCTCGCTACAGCTTCACCGGAAGCACGAGCTACACGACCAACTCCACCATCCGCACGGTTTCCGGAGGTCTCAACATCACATTCTAATCAGGGAGGCATATAATTATGAAAAAAATACTTTTGAAGACATTGGCTCTCGCCGCCATCGCTTCGGCTGCGGCGGGCTGTGTGAAAGAGACTTTCCCGGAGGGGGCGACCCAGACGAAGGAACAGGTGTCCAAGTCCACTTTCGCTCTTGAGGGCATCCTGAGGGGACTTCCCACGGCGATGACAGCTTCCGCCTGGTCCGGCTACTATTCCAGCTACGGCTGGCATACGGACTTCGGTATGGCGGCCATCCACCTCTACACCGAGTTTATGCTCAACGACCTGGCCACTATGGGCGATGAGCCGTTCTACAACCGCTTCTACCAGTCGGCGATGAACAGCGGGCAGGATTCGAGATACGCCGTGACCGCCTACTACTGGGATCTCTACTACAAATGGATCAAGATCGCGAACGACGTCATCAATGTCGTCGATCCCGAGACGGCCGGAGCGAACCAGAAGGTCTATCTCGGACAGGCTCTCGCCTACAGGGCGGCCTTCTATCTCGACCTCGCCCGTCTCTACAATCCTAAGCCCGTGACCGACGAATATGCCGTGAGCAAGGGATATTCCGTTTCGGACAATCTTCTCGACCTCACCGTCCCGATCATCTCCGAGACTTCGGACGAGTCCCAGGCCCGCAACAACCCGAGGGTGCCACGCAAGGAGATGTATGAATTCATACTCAAGGACCTCAGCGACGCCGAGACGTATCTCGCCGAGACCGCTTTCTCCTACACGACCCCGTCCCTTCTTCTGGTTTACGGACTCAAGGCGAGGGCCTATCTCGAAATGGGTTACTGGAGCGAGACTCCGGAGGCTGATTTCGGCCAGGCGATAGCCTATGCGAAGAAAGCCATAGAGGGCGGAGACCGCGCTCCTCTCAGCAAGGCTGAGTGGCAGGACCCGACCAACGGATTCAACAACGGGGCCGCGAACAAGGCCTGGATCTGGGGACAGACCCTTTCTTCCGAGAATCAGGGGAATATCATAACTTACACCGCGCACATCTCCTCCGAGGCGGCCTGGGGCTATGCGGCGCTCTCCCAGATCGGTGTTGACAGGAAATTCTACGAGAGCATCAACGACAGCGACTTCCGCAAGGCGAGCTGGCTCTCTCCGGATTTCATCGCCGATCCCGAGTCCAAGGAGTTTGACGGCGTCTATCAGTTCTCCGGCGGCATGTCCGGGAGAACGGACTTCATCTACGGCACTTCGGAGAACCCGGCCGCGAAGGCTTACGAGAACATCAAGTTCCGTCCGGCGCAGGGGGAGATTTCCGACTACAATGTCGGCAACTGCGCAGACCACTGCCTGATGAGAATCGAGGAGATGTACTTCATCATCGCCGAGGCCACCGCGCAGACCGAGGGCCTCGCCGCCGGAAAGAAGTCTCTCGAGGACTTTGTCAACACCTACCGCGACCCGGACTACAAGTGCGGCGCGAACAGCCTTGAGAACTTCCTCGTGGACGACCTCCTCTACCAGAAGAGAATCGAGTTCTGGGGCGAGGGAATCCTCATCTACGACTACAAGCGTCTGAACGGCGGCATCGAGAGGGGATATTCCGGAACGAACCAGGCGTCACAGTTCCGTCTCAACTGCGATGGAAGGTCGCCTCAGTGGAACCTTGTCATCACCCGTGGCGAGTTCCAGAGCAACACCGGAGTCACCGACGCGACGAACAACCCTGACCCGAGCGACAAGATTGAACTTTGGAAGGAATAACAGAAAAGACGAAAGATTATGAAGAAATTTAATTACATATTGTTTGCTGCGGCCGCCGCTGTCCTCGCCCTGCCATCCTGCGTCAAGGAGGCGGTGGGGTCGGGCGAGCCGGAGAACGACAGCTACGGGGTGTATTTCGAGACTTTGACCTCCGCCCAGAAGTCTGTCGAGCTTGATCCGAATGAGGAGGCGTCCGTCACCCTCACCGCCTACCGCGAGAAGGACAAGGGCGAAATCACCGTCCCTGTGGTTCTCACCGCCACTTATGAGGGCGAGAACGGCACTGAAGACGCGAGGACTCTCTTCTACAACACGGACATCGTCTTCGAGGACGGACAGACCGAGACCACGTTCACGGTCGGGTTCCCGAATGCCGAGACCGGAACGGAATACACCTGCTCAGTCGAATGCACGGACAAGGAATATGTTCACATCTATTCCGACAAGCCGACTTCAATCACTTTCACCGTCACCCGCGTGAAGTGGAACCGTCTCTATGGCGCGAACGGCGAGGAGTACGGATCCTGGACGGACGACATCTTGTCTTCGCTGTTCAACATTCCCCGGAAATATGCCGTGAACGACAAGATCGTGGTCGAGGAACGCGCCGACAAGAAGGGCTACTATAGGATAAAGGACGTCTATAACACCTATATGCTTGCCGCGCTGTACAATAATCAGTATGAAGAGGCGGAATTCGAGGAGAACTGCACTCCGGGCACCTACTCCTACATAGACGCTACCGATCCTGACAAAGTATATCTCCCTTATCAGAGCACGGGAGCCACTTTGAGTTTGAGCACGTACGGTTACACAGAAATCGCGTCATATTGCCCGGAAGCCGGCTTCTCCAAGGGAAATGTTTACGGAACTCTTGAAAACGGCGTCATAAAGTTTCCGGCTGATGGCATTCTGATCAACTTTACGGTTTACGGCGGCTGGTACTACGGCAACGGCTCCGGCAAGAACGTGATTGTCCTTCCGGGCTGCAAGGACAGCGACTACTCTCTCGCGGTCGCGTGCGGCCAGTCCGATGAGGGCAAGCTTCCTGTTTATATCAAAATCGGAGCTGATGTCGCGAAGGCGAGGTACGCGGTTTACGAGGGGACGATAGCCGCCGCAGACGAGTCTTTCGCCGCTCTTGAGGTGAGCAGGGACGAGACCGCCGAATTCGTGGAGGAGACATCCACTGTCGATGTCGAGCTTGACGAGACCGGCGTTTACAGCATCGTGGTCGCGGCTCTGGACGCAGACGGCGAACTTGTCGGCTACGAAATCCAGAAGTTCTCATACGTCAAGAACGGCGACACCAAGCCTGTCGTTCTCAGCCTTGGGATAGGCTCGGCCGAAAGATATGTCGGGCAGGGCTACAACACGGACAACACCGTCGAGGTCTGGTGCTACGGAGAGGACATCGAAGAGGCCCGCATCGCTGTGGTGAAGAAGGTGGACTATGTTTCCGACCCCGAAGCCTGCATAGAGGCGATTTATGAGACCGATCCGGTTTCCGACGAGATTCTGACGGCGATCAACGGCGACGGCTATGCCGCTCCGGTGACCAAGCTCCTTCCGGGCACTCCGTACAAGTTCGTCATCATCGCTTCCAACGGCTATGAGACCGGAGTCTTCGTGACCGATGGCGAGGAGACTACGACGGGCGACCCGCTCCCTGTCTATGAGGATTTCACCGCCGCCGACCTCGACGATGATCTGCTTCCGAAGACTTCCGAGGGCTATTTCGGAAAGTACAACTTCTACGCGGTTGACCAGTCCGGCAAGCTCGGCCTGAGGGAGTACATCTCCAAGGTGGAGATCGCCGACAGTGCGATTGCCGACGGCGAAGAGGATGAGGACGGTCTGAAGGACGAGTATGTCGAGATTTCCGGGATGCTGTCCTCCGCAGTGACATTCGCTCTCGGGCTCGACAAGTTCGACGACACGATGGTCTGGGATTACTATGACGGAGTGCTTTATTCTCTTGATCAGCCTTTGGGCGCCGCCGGAAATTATTGGATTTATCCTTTATACCCGGCGGGTGGGCGACTTTTCTCTACGAACCATTGTCTGTTCGGTGGTTTCGTAAAAGAAGGATACATCGCCTTCGTCGGGAACACAGAATATGCGAAAGACTATAGTCTTGAGTTTAATGGCATCTATGCGGGTGCGTATGCAGATGAGGACTATTCAAGCAGTGTCGGCGTTGTCGCATATTACACCGACCTGCTTCTCGTGGACGAGACCAAGGACGACAACGGACTCGCTCCGGCGGCGGAGAAGACCTCGGCCGTGACCGCGAAACTCCACAAGGTGCAGGAACTCGCCCGCACGCTTCCGGTGAACTGCGTCGAGACCGAGGAAGGTCACATCCGCTCCGTAATCGACGCGGCGAACGCGCAGGACAAGGTGAAACTGTATGGAATCGAGCAGGGCTTCGTCGGAAAGCGCAGCGTCAAGGCGGCGGACTTCAAAGTCCGCGCAGGAGAGCCGGCTGCGGCATCCGCCGGAACAGCAACCGGAGCGACCTCCGGCCCGGCGCAGCACAAGCTCCGCGCCGACCTGAAATTCTAATCAAAAGACATCAACAGCAAAGCCCCCGGCAGCAAATCAGACTGCCGGGGGCTTTTTCAATATTCTTCGACATCACGAAAATTTCAAATCATTTCACTCATATAGACCGGCACGCAAGTGGTCTGCCCGTCTTTCCGCAGATCTTTTGTGTAGAGCAGGTAGCGGTTCCCGATTCGTGATGAAAACTTCTCGCAGAACGCATCCAGAGACCTGTGGGTGTTGTAGCCTGAACTTTTCACCTCAACCGGGCATAATTTCGTGCCGCGTGAGAGGAGGAAATCGATTTCGTAGTTGTGCTTGCGGTTTTCCGTAGGCCAGGTGTGGTAGAACAGTTCGTTGCCGCTTGCTTTCAGCATCTGGGCTACGAGGTTCTCATAGACATAGCCGAGGTTGACGGGCAGTTTGTCCGCAAGGAGTTTTCTGTATATTTCATTCTCGGTCACGGTTTTGTCCTTGAAGGCCATAGTTATCATCAGTCCAGTGTCAGCAACATACATCTTGAACTGTTCGATGTCACGGTGCAGTGAAAGCCCCACGGACGGATCGTTGGCGTGGCGGGAGATGAGTACGACCATCGAGTCTTCCATATCTTGAAGCATTTCGCTGAACCTGTTGGCCTTGCCGTCTTCTATGACGCTGCTGACCTGGTATCTGGAGGCATTGCCGGAGAGCTGCGCAGGAATCGCATAGAACAGACTGGTGGCTTTGCCGGAGGTGTCAATCTTTCGGAAATCGTCGGCGTAGAGTTCGATGATTTCTCTTTTCACGGCATCGACCACACTCAGATTGTTCGTTTCGAGATAGGCGTCCACGGCCTGAGGCATTCCTCCGACAAGCATATATAGCCGGATGTCGTCCATCATCTTACGATTGACGACATCTCCCAAAGGTGTTTTGCCCTTCCACGCTTCTCGGAGCATAGGAGTCGTGATTTCGTTTCCTCTTGCCCAGTAGAACTCCTCGAAGTCCATCGGGTAGAGCGTGAGCCTCGTCTCCTCGCTGGGAATCCTTATGCCTCTGGTGTTTTTCTTTATGCTCAGGAGGCTTCCTGTCTCGATGTAGTCGTATCTGCCGTCTTTCACGAGTCTCTTGACCGCCTGTCTTGCAAGGGGGCAGTTCTGCACTTCGTCGAAGATGATGGCGGATTTACGCTCTTGAAGCCGGACATCGTAGAGGAATTGCAGCCGGAAGAAGAGTCTGTCCAAATCCGATATGTCATTGAACAGGTCTTTGACTTCAGGTTTGCACTCGACGAAGTCGATGAGAATGTAGCTTTCATATTCCTTTCTCGCAAACTCTTCAGCGAGAGTGGATTTCCCGACACGTCGCGCGCCCTTGAGGAGCAGGGCGGTGGAGCCGTTTCTCTCGGTTTTCCATTTCAGCATCGCGTCGTAAAGTTTGCGTTTGAATATCCTGTCTGCCATATCACCTCTGATTTTCGTGGCAAAAATAGCATTAATTCAGCGTGTCCCCAAATTATTTTTACAAGAAGTGCCGAAATTCTCAATTTTATTTTACGGTATTATGCCGAAATTCTCAATTTTATTTTACGACACTATGCCGAGATTCTCAAGATTTGATTCCTTCCCGCCCCGCTCGAACTCGTCACGACCTCACTCCGCACGGACGGTGTCGGCGGGGTCGATGCGGGAGATGAACAGGGACGGGAGGAGTAGCAGGAGCATAATCAGCGCGAAAGAGACCGCGTCGGCGGTCAGAATCCATCCCCAGTCGATGTCGACGGGGACGAAGGAGACGAAATAGTTCTCCGGATTCAGCTTGAGAATATGCGTACGCCCCTGGACTATGCAGAAAAGAAGCGCGAGGGCGTTCCCGGCGAGCATACCCCTGCCCACGAGGACGGCGGAGCAGCGGAGAAAGACGGAGGCGATCCCCCTGTCCGTCATTCCGAGAGCCTTCAGCAGGCCTATGGTGGAGATGTTCTCGAAGAGAAGAATCAGCAGCCCCGAAATCATATTGAAACCGGCGACCGCCGTCATCAGAGCCAGCACCACCAGCATATTGAAGTCGATGAGGTTCAGCCAGTCGAAAAGCTGCGGAAAGTTCTGC
>CAVIXF010000079.1:0-9270 GCA_963646585.1 Candidatus Gastranaerophilales bacterium HUM_1
GCTATGGCAGCTGATGCCATAATGATTGCTTTTTTCATTGTGTTATAATTATTTATAAAAAATCACAGACAGAATCGCTTGGAAGCAAATTGCGATGAAAGGATGCAGTGCGAGGCTTGCGACGACCCGGAACCGCAGCAACCTGCCGGTCGTGAGGATTCTGGGGAGGAGCGTAACGAAGCAATGCGCCTTTCAGTGCGATTTGCCTTTATTCAGGCATATCAGGAAGCTTGTACCCGTTCTGATAAGTATGCCTTATCAGCTCCTCCGCGAACTTGTTCGCGTCGACAGGCTCGGTGTAGGTGTTGTTGAAAGACGGATGACCGTTCTTGATGGTGAAACCGTCCTTGATCATAGACTTGACCGTCGCCCCCTCCGGGATGTTGGTGAAACGCATATTCTTTCCGTCCCAGTCCAGGACCTGGTTGAGCCCCTGGAGACGCACGGCGAGCACGCCCATCACGACCATCTCGTTGAACGGTCCGGCCACGCTGAAGTCCGAAGATGAAGGGACGCGCACTGAAGCGTCCTCCTTGCAGGCGCGCACCCAGTCCTGCTGATGGTTGTTGTCGGCGACGCGGCGGAGGGTCTTCGGAACATCCGGAACCCTTCCGGAAACGAGGTACGGCTTGACTCCGTAGCATCCGCAGATGAGGGTGTCCTTCGTGCCGTAGAAAATCACGCATCCGCCCTGGACGTTGAGTTTCACTCCGGCAGGAAGCCCTTCCGGACGGTCAGGCAGAAGTCCGCCGTCGTACCAGTTCACCTCGACCTCCGGCATCGCCACCTTAGGCATATTGTCGCGGGCCGGGAAGGTGTATTTCACGTGCTGAGCCGAAGGGCAGGACTCGTTCAGAAGCTTCGTCGAAGAGCCCTCGACGTGGGTCGGATAGCCGAGCTTGAGGGCGACGAACGGCGCGTGGAGGATGTGGCAGGCCATATCTCCGAGAGCTCCCGTTCCGAAATCCCACCAGCCACGGAAGTTCCAAGGAGTGTAGATCGAGTTGTACGGACGCTTCGGAGCCGGGCCGATGAACGCATCCCAGTTGAGGGTGTCGGGAACGTCCATAACCTGCTCCGGACGCTCGAGACCCTGCGGCCATATAGGACGGTCGGTGAATGCGTCGACGCGGGTCACCTCTCCGATTTCTCCGTTCCAGATCCATTCGCAGGCAAGCCTTACGCCCTCGCCTGAAGCGCCCTGGTTGCCCATCTGGGTGGCCACCTTGTGCTTTTCCGCGAGTTTGGTGAGAAGCCTTGACTCATAGACCGTGTGGGTGAGAGGTTTCTCGCAGTAGACGTGCTTCCCGGCGGCGATGGCCTCCGCGCATATTATCGCGTGGGTGTGGTCAGCGGTCGCGCAGACAACGGCGTCGCACTTCGGAAGAAGATCCGCATACATCTCGCGGTAGTCGGTGTAGACCGGAAGCTCCGCAGGGAGATCCTTGACGACATCCTTCGGAAGCTGCTTGTAGAGCTCCTTGTAACGGTCGATCACGTGACCTGCATACTTCAGGTCCACATCGCAGACTCCGATGATGGCCTCTGTCTCGAGTTCCTTGAGGACACTGGCGCCACGTCCGCCGACGCCCACGGCGAGAATCCTGAGCTTGCGGTCAAGCGGCTTTGCCGGCTGTTTCTTCCTCGGAGCCTCGGCTGCGAAGAGCGTCTCCGGAGAGAGCGCGAGGCCTGCGGCTGCGGCCGCCCCCACCTTGAGGAAAGACCTCCTTGAAAATTCTTTTGACATAATTTTTTGAATTTAGTGTTATATATAACAATAGTATTGTCAGTGTCGCCGTCAGTGTTGCCGGTGCTTCCGTCAGTATTGCCGGTTATCCGTCTACGATTTCAGCAATGTCTCCGGCTTCAACAATGTCTCCGGCTTCAGCAACGCCCCAGGTCTCAGCAAGCCTCCGGCGGCCGCCACGCGCTATTTCTTGCGGATGAGCCCGTAGCCGTCCGTGGCCGTCGCCCGGCGGTGCCAGATGCGCTCCAGCTCCTCGTGCGTGCCCTTGACCGGGAGGTCGTGCGTCCTAGCGTCGTCGAGCATCCTCCACGCGAAGTCCGAGGCGATAGCGGCGTCCCTCATCGAAGGAAGCCTCGGGTCGGCCTTGCCCGTGACGATGCAGTCGGCGAACTCGTCGATCAGCTTGTCGATGTTCTTGCCTCCGTACGGCAGCTCGATGCGCTCCGTGACGGTCTCCCCGTGCAGGTCGACGACGGCTGTCTTGAAGTCGTGGCTCATACGGACTATGCCCCGCGAGCCTATTATGTCCGCGTAGGAGTTGTGCGTCTGATTCTTGGCGAGCTGTCCGTAGTTGTGCCCCTGGGTGATGTCGAAGACCACCCCGTTCTCGAAAGTGCCGTGAGCCTGAAGCCACCACGGATCCTTCCACTCCCACATCCGCACGGCCTGCGCGTTCCAGGTCTTGTACTCGCTTCCCGTGAGCCAGCGGGCGATGTCGACATAATGCATTCCGCAGTCGTGGAACGCCGGACCCTCGAACTCGTGACCCTCGCCCGGCGAGAGCCCCGGGGTCATATGGCAGATCCGGACGATGGCGAGTTCGCCGAGCTGCCCGGAATCGATGACTTCCTTTATCTTGTTGAAATACCAGGAATTGCGGAGATACAAATCGACCGCCGACCAGAGCCCGGACTCCTCCGCGAGCCTCACCGCCTCCCATTCGTGCCCGACGGTGTCCGCCACCGGCTTCTCCGCGATTATGTGCTTACCGGCGGCGACAGCCTTGCGTATCCTGCCCAGACGGGTGTCCGCAAGGGCTGTGAGAGCCACCACGCGCACATCGGGGTCATTGAAGATGACGTCCTCGTCGCTGATCACCTGCACGTCCGGAAATTTCTCGCGTGCGATGCCGAGGGAGACCTCCGAGACGTCGCATATATACTTCAAATCCCATTTCTCGCTTTTGTGGAATTCATCGGCGAAGAAACCGCCCATCCTTCCGTAACCTATCAGTCCTACCGTTATTTTATGTGAATCCATAGACTGTCACTACATTGGAGGCCTTCCGTCCGACATCGGCACAGGTACGCCCCCCTTTTTACATCCGACAAATATAATGATAAATTCGATACGGAACGCAGTCCAGGCCGATATTTTTCAAATTTTTCAAACCCTGGCCGAAAGCAGCAGGTCGCAGAGGGTGGAGATGTTCTCCGTGACGAAATCCGGGGCGTGAGACTCGGAGGTGTGTGCTCCTCCGGGAATATGGGATCCGGAAATATGGGCTTCCGAAGTATTGGATCCGGAGATATGGCTTCCTCCGGCTGAAACTCGGCGTATCAGCTCCTCCGCCTCGACTTTCCTCGCGGTTTCAAGCGTCGTCTCCCCAGAGAGGACGAGCACCCCCACAGCGCCGGCGTTGTATGCCATCGCGGTGTCCGTGTATATGCGGTCTCCGGTCATCACGATTTCATCGGCCCTGAGTCCGTGACGGGTCATAATCCCCACGAGCATATTCGGGTCCGGCTTTCCGAGGGTTACGTCCGGCCGCCGGAGGGTCGCATAATAGATGCACTCGCAGAGGGAGCCGCAGTCCACGAGTACGGTCCTCCCGTCCGTCGGGCAGACCTTGTCCGGGTTCGTCGCCACATAAGGGACTCCCTCCGAAGCCCACCAGGCCGCCCTGCACAGCCGCGAATACTCCAGAGTCGGGTCGAACGCCACCACGAGCACGTCCGGACGGTCATCCGGAGAGTCGGCGCAGGAGACGAAGCCCGCCTTCTCGAACTGCGAGACCATAGACGGAGTTCCGAGCAGGAAAAGCCGCCTCGCCTCCGGACGGTTCGCCCTTATCCAGTCAATCGCCGCGAGCGAGGTCGTATAGACATTCCCCTCGTCGGCCTCGATTCCCATCTTTCCGAGCTTGAGAATGTAGTCCGCGACCGACCTGGTCGGGTTGTTCGTCAGGAACGAGTAGCCTATTCCGTTCTCCCTCAACCTCCGGAGAGTGTCCTTCGTGAAGGGGAAGAGCGTCGAACCCATATATATGGTCCCGTCCATATCGAAGGCTATATGCCTTATTCTCTTCAGTTTCTCCCTGTCCCCCTCCGACAGCCGGGGATATATCCCGTCTTTTTCAATATATTCCGTCATATCCTATTATATTCCGTCATACTCAACATATTCCGTCATACTCCGGGAATTGTTTTCGGTCTCTCCTTTCCCATAACGACGGGCGCAAATTTAGTGCATTCAGATGTGACATATTTGACATATTGTAAATTTTATTTGTCGTATATTTGCATAATGTTTTATTCTTACGATTACGTACGGCTTGCTCCGGAGGAACAGATCGCCGCTCATCGTCAGCCGGAGTTCGAATTGACCTACATCATCTCCGGCAGCGGTGAGCGTACGCTCGGGACTGTGCGTGAACCCTTTTCCAAAGGGGAGGTCGTGCTTGTCCCGCCGAGGCTTATGCATTGCTGGAGCTTCTCGCCGGACGATGTCGATGCCGGAGGCTGCATAGAGAACATCTGTTTCCATTTCAATCCGTCCCTGCCGGAAAATCTGGGTGAGATGTTTCCGGAAATGAACGAGGCCCTGTCGAGACTGACGGGCGTCACGGAAGCGCTTCTTTACACGGGGAGGCAACGGGACAGGATTGTCGGCTGCCTTCTGGACATCGGGAAGAAGACCGGC
Organism: Candidatus Gastranaerophilales bacterium HUM_1; assembly: GCA_963646585.1. Lineage (GTDB taxonomy): Bacteria > Bacteroidota > Bacteroidia > Bacteroidales > UBA932 > Cryptobacteroides. The sequence continues at coordinate 4,670 of CAVIXF010000079.1, forward strand.
GCGGAGAGAATCGGGGAAATACTGAAACTGCTGGAGCTCATATCGTTGCAGGACAATGTCTCAGCGATGGATTCAGGCAGTCCGCCCGGCGGGCCGGAAAGGAGAATGGAGAAAATACGCATCGTCGTCAGCTGCAATTATATGAGGAAAATACGCCTTGACGACATTGCGCGTCACGTCGGGATGAACCGCACGTCTTTCTGCATTTTCTTCCGGCGGCGGACGGGCAGGACTTTTATGGCCTGGCTCAATGAATTCCGCATTGCGAAAGCCTGCGACCTGCTCTCCTGCGGAACTATGACGATAAGCGAAATCGCGTCCGCCACAGGATTCGACTCCCTGTCGCATTTCTCCCGCACATTCCGCTCCGTCAAGGGCGAATCCCCCTCCGAGTACAGGAAAATCCGCGACGCGAAAGATTCCCCTGACACTGGAAATTAATCTCGTATGCAAAGATTTGCAAGTTATTTTTAAGGATTGCCCAATGTTCATTAACTTTGCCGGACTATGTCTTCATATTCTTCGATAATGGGAAACTTGAAAAACAACGAATTCGACGTCATCATCATCGGCGGAGGCGCGACTGGGGCGGGCACGGCGAGGGACTGTTCGCTGCGCGGCCTCAAAGTGCTGCTGGTCGAGAGAAAGGACATCGCCACCGGGGCCACGGGACGGAACCACGGTCTGCTGCACAGCGGGGCGAGGTACGCCGTCACCGACACGGAGTCCGCATCCGAATGCATCAGGGAGAACAAGATACTCAAGAGAATCGCGAAAGGCTGCGTGGAGCCGACGGAGGGGCTTTTCATCACCCTTCCGGAAGACGACCTCGGCTATCAGGCGAAATTCGTCGAGGCCTGCGGGAAGGCGGGCATCAAGGCCAAGGTCATAGACCCTAAGGAGGCGATGGCGATGGAGCCGTCCGTCAATCCTGCCCTCATCGGGGCGGTGGTCGTTCCGGACGGGGCGGTCGACCCTTTCAAGCTCACTGCGGCGAATATGACCGACGCGAAAATCCACGGTGCCAAGGTGCTGACCTACAGCGAGGTGATCGAGGTCATCAAGGACGGGAACACTGTCAAGGGGGTGAAAATCAGAAATGTGAAGACCGGCGAAGTCGACACCTTCTACGCCCCTGTGACGGTCAATGCCGGAGGAATATGGGGGCAGGGCATCGCGAAGATGGCGGGCGCGTCCATCACGATGTTCCCGGCGAAGGGTTCTCTGCTGATTTTCGGGCACAGGGTGAACAACATAGTCATCAACCGCTGCCGCAAGCCGGCCAACGCGGACATTCTCGTCCCGGGAGAGACCATCAGCCTCATAGGCACCACCTCTGACCGCGTGCCGATTGACGAGGTCGACAAGATCAGGGTGACTCCGGAGGAGGTGAAGATTCTGCTCGAAGAGGGTCAGAAGCTCGCCCCGGAACTCGCCTGCACCAGAATAATCCGGGCATATTGCGGCGTGCGCCCGCTTGTCGCGGCCGACAACGACCCGTCCGGAAGGAACATAAGCCGCGGCATAGTCCTGTTCGACCACGAGGAGAGGGACGGCATAAGCGGGTTCATAACCATCACGGGCGGCAAGCTTATGACCTACAGGCTTATGGCGGAATGGACCGCCGACCTCGTATGCCGGAAGCTCGGAGTGCACCGTCCCTGCGTCACCGCGTCGCGCGGCCTGCCAGGCTCGGAGCCTGAAGGCCGCCGCGCCGGAGAGCGTTCGGACAAGGACGAGAGCCTTATATGCGAATGCGAGAAGGTCACCCTCGCCAAGGCCGAGGACGCGATAGACAACCTCCAGGCGACCAATATGGTCGACCTCCGGCGGCGGACGAGGCTCGGGATGGGCACCTGCCAGGGTGAGCTGTGCGCCTGCCGGGGGGCCGGGCTGCTCGCGAGGAAGAAGGAGAACCCGTCCAGGGCGAAGGAAGACCTCAAAGTCTTTATGAACGAGCGTTGGAAGGGAATCTACCCGGTCTGCTGGGGCGACTCCCTGCGCGAAAACGAATACACCCAGTGGATCTACAGCCACGAAATCTGAATCCGGCAACGGCTTCCAGTGAACAGGAGCGCGTGCGAAACTTATATCAGCTATGAAATTCGACACCATAATAATAGGAGGAGGCCTGACAGGGCTGCTCTGCGGCGTGCGGCTTCAGGAGAGCGGACGGAACTGCGCGATCATCTCCACGGGACAGTCCGCGATGCACTTCTGGTCCGGAGCGTTCGACATCCTGAACAGGCTTCCGGACGGCACGGATGTGGACTGCCCGCGTGAATCGATGGGAGGACTCCCCTCCTCGCACCCCTACTCCGTAATCGGTACGGAGAACGTCTTCGGCTATCTCGGAGAGGCTTTGCGGATCTTCGCCGACTGCGGCTGTAGTCTTGACAGCCCGGAGGACGGAAGGAACATCTTCCGCGTAAGCTCCGCCGGCTCGCTCAAGCGCTGCTACCTCACACTTCCGAACCTGCTGACGGTCAAATCGGATACGGAAAACATCTGCCGCCGCGCCCTTGTCGCCAATCTCGACGGATTCCTCGACTTCAACACGGAGTTCGTGGCGAAGTGCATAGAAGACTCGGGCAGCCCCTGCAGGACGGTCACCATCTGCGTGGACGCGCTCAGCAGGCTCCGGAAGAGCCCGACGGAGATGAGGGCGACAAACATCTCGAAAGTCATTGACCGTCAGATAATCAAGGAGATGGTCTCGCAGACGAGGGAGAAGTACGACGGTGAGGATCTGATTGTCTTCCCGGCGATTTTCCACACGCAGGACTCGGCCGACGCGAGCCAGCTCGGGAAACTGATGAACACACGCGTCCGTTTCGTCGCGACTATGCCGCCGTCCGTACCCGGGATTGAAATCCAGATGGGGCTCGTCCGCAGGTTCAGGAGCCTCGGGGGCACGCTTTTCAAAGGCGACACGGTCGTCTCCGGAGAGTTCTCGGGAGACAGGCTCGTGTCCGTCACCACGGCGAACATCCCGGACATCGGATTCAAGGCGGACAGTTTCGTGCTCGCCAGCGGAAGCTTCTTCAGCAACGGGCTTATGTCGGACAGGACAAGCGTCTGGGAGCCGGCTCTGGGGGCCGACATAGAATACCCTGCGGACAGGAAGGACTGGTTCGACGGCGACGAGTTCTTCAGCAGGCAGAACTACATCTCATTCGGCGTCAGGACGGCCGGGGGAACCCCGTTCAAAGTCCTCCGCAACGGGGAGACGGTCGGCAACCTCCACGCCGCCGGCGCGATTCTCAGCGGATGCAACGCCCTCTACGAAGGCTGCGGAGGCGGCGTGGCGATAAGCTCCGCCCTCTATGTCGCCGACGCGATACTCGGGAACGAGCCGGGAAAGTAGGCTTACCCGGAAATCTGTAAAATCCGATCTGAACGATATGAAAATCACGAACATAAGCAAGAACAACTTCGAGCAGTGCCTGAAGTGCACGATCTGCACGGTCTACTGTCCCGTCGTGCCGGCGAACCCCGCCTATCCCGGGCCGAAACAGGCCGGGCCGGACGGCGAACGGCTGAGGCTGAAAAACAAGTCCTACTACGACAAGACGCTGAAATACTGCCTGAACTGCAAGCGCTGCGAGGTCGCCTGCCCGTCGGGAGTGAGGGTCGCGGACATCATCCAGAACGCCCGCCTCACCTACGGGAGGAAGATTCCGAAGCTGCGCGACTTCACGCTCGCGAGCACGGATCTCGTCGGAGGAGTCGCCACCCGTTTCGCCGGAGCGGTGAACGGCACGCTGAAGACCAGGCCGGTGAAGGAGCTTCTGCACGGCGTCTTCGGGATAGACAAGCACAGGGACTTCCCGACATATTCGTCCGAGACATTCGAGAAATGGTTCCGGAAGAACGCCGCCGAATCGCAGAAGAACTTCCCGACGCACATCAACTACTACCACGGCTGCTACGCGAACTACAACCACCCGCAGCTCGGCAGGGACTTCGTCAAGGTGATGAACGCGCTCGGAGTCGGAGTGAGACTCATCGACGGGGAGAAATGCTGCTCCATCGCGATGATTTCCAACGGTATGGCGAAATCCGCCAGAAGAAACGCGAGAAAGAACATAAGCCTGCTGGAGAATGCCGTCGCCTCCACAGGAGAGCCTGTGGTCGGGGTGTCCTCGACCTGCGTGCTGACGCTGCGGGACGAGTATCCGCACCTTCTCGGACTGTCCTCGGACGGCTACCGCGACTCTCTCGACCTCGCCACCAAATATGTCTGCAAGGTCCTCGCGTCCGGCAAAGCGCGGTTCAAGTTCAGGAAGGATTTCCACGCGAGAATCGCCTACCACACGCCCTGCCACCTCGAAAGGCTCGGCTGGCAGCATTTCTCCATCGAACTTCTGAAGAGCATCCCGGGGGTGGAGCTCACCGTCCTTGACAGCAACTGCTGCGGAATCGCCGGCACCTACGGGTTCAAGAAAGAGAACTACGAAGTCTCGCAGGCGATCGGCAAGCCGCTGTTCGACAGCATCGCCGCTGCGAATCCGGATTTCGTCGCCTGCGACTGCGAGACCTGCAAATGGCAGATCGAGATGTCGACTGGCTACAGGGTTCTCCACCCGGTCAGCATCCTC
>CAVIXF010000080.1:0-9141 GCA_963646585.1 Candidatus Gastranaerophilales bacterium HUM_1
CTTCAGGCCCGCGACTGACACGGCCGTGACCTTCGAGCGGTCGGCCTCCGCCCCGTCGGCCGTGAGCTTCACGATGATCCTCGTGTTGATGTGCTTCAATGTCAGCGGAATCTGTCCGTTTACAAGGTCTTTCGTCGGGTCGACGGTCTCCTTGCAGAGCAGGAAGTCAGCCGCGTCGAGATTCTCCGCAGTGGACTGGCTCGCCGGGCAGCTTATGCTGATGACCCCGTCTGCGGCCTCCGAATAAGGGGCGTAAGCCGCGACGGACACCGGAGTGCCCTTTCCGTCCCAGAGCATAATCTCGCCGTCGGAAGCCTTGTAGCCGTCCCCGTCGCGGACAATCTTCTTGTTGTAGGAATATCCTCCGGAAGGGTTCGTCAGAATGAATCCTAAAGCGTCCGGAGCGTCCGGAGCCATCCCGTCCCCGGAGCGAGGCGCGACGCTGAGGCTGAACCTTACGGCTGCGGGGGACGAGCCCTCAAGGTGCGGGTCGTACGCTCCCGGGAGCATCTTCCCGGGATTCCTCGCGCTTCCCCTCTGGTCGACGTCGAACCCGCCGCACCACTGGGCGAAGACCTCGCCTATGCCCGTGCAGACGGCGGGGCTGAACTTTTTCGCATATCCCTCAATCTCCGCCGCCGTGGCATAGACTCCGACCGTCACTTTCGTGTCGTCCCAGACATAGACCCCGTTCCCGTCAAGACTGCCCAGCGTCGCGAGACCGCTGCTGCAGATTACGTCTGACGCGGCCTTCTGGAGGTCGCCGCTTATGCTGCTGAAGATGTTGTGCCCGCCGGAGACCGCCAGCTTGTTGCTCCCGTTCAGAAGGAAGCCCGGCGCGCCGTTGAGGTTGAGGAAGATGCTGTTGGCTATGAAGGAGCCCTTGTCGGCGCCGGACTCGCAGCGCACCCCGGCGGTGTTGTCGTCGGAGATGATTGCGGAGTTGAGAATCAGCATCGCTCCGCCGCCGTTGAACTCGCCCCCGCTGGCCTTGTTTCCGCAGCTGTTCGAGCAGAACGTGGAGTTGTTGACGCAGGCCGTCCCGGAGGAGAGCTGAAGGCCCGTCCCCCACTCGGATGCGACCGAATTGCCGTGCACGGAGCAGCGGTCGAGGAAGACCACCGCCCTGTCGTCGTTGCATCTGATTGCGCCTCCGCGTGACTTGCCCGAACATCCGCTCAGTTCGCAGTCTCTGAGCCGCGCCTGTCCGGACACGACATAGACCGCCGCGCCGCCGGCGTAGGAAGTGGTCGTCGCGTCGCTCGTGCATCCTTCGAACTTGCAGGAGATGAACTCGGCCCAGGTGTCCGCGCCGCCGTCCACGTAGATTCCCGCGCCGCTTTTCTTCGCCGATGCGGTCTTCTCGCTGATGTGTCCGTGGCGGAAGGTGATTCCGTCGAAGGAGGAGCGTCCGCCGTAAATCGAGAGCAGCCCGCAGTCGCCATCGCCGGCCCTGCCGTCCTTGTCGAGGTCGCCGCTGAAGACGGTCGGGTGCGCCTTCGTGTCGCGCTGCGAGAGGTCAGTCCCGCTGCTGGTGATGCTGTAGCCGCCTTTGACGGAGCGGATGTTCTTGTTCACCGTCGGGCCGAAGACCGAACCTCCGGACATATGATAAGTTCCTTCTGCGACATAGATTTCAGAGGATGAGAGGTCGGTGTTGTCGGACAGCGCCGAGACGAGAAAGTCCGCGTCAGCGGCGTCCTCCCAGCTCGACCCGTCCATCTCCCCGTCCCCGTATGGGGTGACGAAGATTTTTTTGCTCTTGTCGCCCCAGAAGTCCTCGTCGTCGAGGCTCTCGTCCTGTTCGGAAACCGACGGAGGGGCGACCATCTTGTATGTCTTCTGGCACGAGGCGGCGCCGAGAACGAGGGATGCCGCCGCCGTGATGAGGCATATTCCTTTGGGAAATATTCTGTTGATGTTCATATTCTTAAGTTTCTCATTATGATATATTCATATCCTTGAACCGTATATATTCATATCCCTTGAGACCCCGGGGGACCGTTGAAATCCGGGAATCCGTCAAGACCCGGGGGATTCGTCGGGTCCGGGGCTATCGGCTGACGTCCTCATATCCCGGATTCTGCTCCAGATACCTGTTCTGTTCCAGGGCCTGACGCGAAATCGGGTATATCTCATAGTGGCTGTCGACGTCCTTCTCCTTGTCCCACCAGGCATCCTGGAACCGTCCGAAGCGGATTAGGTCGGTCCTGCGCCGGCCCTCCTCGATGAACTCGCGGCCCCATTCGTCCAGCATCTCGTCGAGGTCGAGTTTCACGCTGCCCTCCGGCTGGTAGGCGATTGACGCGTCGAAGTTCTCGTAGTTCCTCCGTCTCACCTGGTTGAGCAGCTTCCCCGCCTCTTCGGTGTCGCCCGTCCGGAGCAGGGCCTCGGCTTCGGAGTAGAAGATTTCGGCGTAGCGGATCACCGTGAGGTCGGACTCGATGTAATATCCCCCCGTGAAGGAGTAGAACGGATATTTCACGCAGTAGAGCCCGGAGTTGAAGTCGCCGTTGCCGAGCGTGGACTCCCTGCCGGAGCCGGAGATGATGCCGGACTCCGCCGTGCCGTAGAACTGCCCCACCTGGTCCACCAGATAGATTATGTACTGGCTGTCGGGGTTCATCGCGTAGCCCGACGAGGTCTTCGAGTTCGGAATCCTCCCCTCAAGGAAGAACATCCCCTCGCGGGTGTTCACGCTGGTGTTTTTGTACTGCTTCCAGCGCTTGTCGCCGGCGTATTTCAGGAACTTCTGCGTCGGCATACCGAGCCTGTAGCTGAACAGCTGGCGCGGGTTGGAGTTGTCGTAGCTCGGCGAGAGGGCGTATTCCGGGTTGCGCTCCCCGTTCCCGTCTATGCCGAGGTAGTTCGCGCAGCCGTAGGGGAGGGTCCTGCCGTAGAAGGTGCGGTGCGTGTTCTGAAGATGCCAGGAAGTGGTCGTGTACGAACCCGGGAAGCCGAAGATCACCTCGTCGCAGGTCTCGTTGTTCCAGTCGAACGGCTCCCACCAGTTCTCCGCGAGGGTGTACTCCCCGAACTCCCCGCCGCGTATCCTACGGCACATCGTTATGCAGTCCCCGTAGCGCTCCGTACCGGTCCACTTCTCCGCGTTGAGGTAGAGCTGCACGAGCAGCGCGGCGGCCGCGCCCTTGGTGAACGAGCCCTGGGTGTTGCCCGGGCCGGACGAGCCGGTCTTCGCCGGAAGGTTCTCCACTCCGGCCTTCAGCTCCGACTCGATGAAGTCGAAGAGCCGCTGCGGGCTCACCTGCTTCCTGTTCTCCGGCTGGCTGTTGGCCGCCTCGTCGGAGGTCGTGGTGAGGATGCAGTTGCGGTAGGTGTTGAGCAGTCGGAGGTAGAGGTACGCCCTCATCGTCCGGAGCTGCCCCTTGAACGCCTCGAACTCCTCGGCGGTGAGGGAGAACTTCGCCGGGTCGAGCCGCGAGAGGTCGTCGAGCACGAGGTTGCACTGGCCTATGCCCGTGTAGCAGGAGTTCCACTCCTCGGTCCAGGGCCATCCGGTGTCGATGTTGGTCCACTGATGCCTGTGAATCGTCTCCCATTTGCCGCCGTCGTACCACCTGGTGCCCCTCGTAGGGGTTATGAACTGGTCGCCGGTGAGCTCCTCGCGCTGATAGATGCCGTACTGCATACTGAAGGCGTGCTCGAAAGGCCGGAAGACCGCCTGAATCACGTCCGACTTGGTGTTGTAGTAGTTGTTGCTCATCACCTGGTCGTAGACCGTCTCGTTCAGGTCCGTGCAGGCGCATATCCCCGAGGCCGCCGCCGCGAGAGCCGCGAGCCTTGTCATATATCCGAATATTTTCATATTTCTCATCATCATTAAGTAAGCCTGTGCGGAGCGTCAGAAACCGATCTGTACGCCGAAGATGAACTGGAACGCGGACGGGTAGTAGTTGTACGAGCCGTTGAACGTCCCCGGAGTCAGCCCGTTGACCTCGTAGGTGGAAGGGTCGACGCCCTCGAAGCGGGTGAAGGTGTAGAGGTTCCTCGCCGTCCCGTAGACCCTGAAGCTTTCGATGAACTTGCGGTTGAGCTTGAGGGTGTATCCGAGGGTGACGTAGTCGAGCTTGAGATAGTCGCCCCTCTCGATGAAGTAGTCGGTGATGACGTTGAGACCCGAGGTGATGTGGGCGTTCTTTGAATATGCCTTCGTAAGCACGTTCCCGCTCATCCCCTGAAGCCCGTAGTAGAAGTCGTGGACGTTGAATATGTCGAATCCGGCCGCCCCCGTGAACGCCACCGTGAGGTCGAAGTTCCTCCAGTAGAGGTTGTGGGTCATACTGCCGGTGAACTTCGGAAGTCCGTTGCCCGTGACGGTCTTGTCCTCCTCCGAGCCTTCGGCCACCGGGATTATGTTCCCGTTCCGGTCATATATGAGCCAGTTCCCCGACTTGTCGACTCCGGCGTAGCGCCAGGTGTAGTAGTTCCCTATGCGCTGCCCCTCCTCGATTCTCTGGAGATATCCCGGGTTGTTCGGGTTCGACATCGTGCAGACGTTGTAGAACTTCTGGCCCTGGTAGGTGTCGTTGGAGAAGCTGACGAAGCGGTTGTCGTTCGTCGCCCCGACGAGGGTGAAGCTCCATCCGAAGTTCTCGCCCCTGACCGCGTCTACGCTTATGTCGAATTCGAAGCCCCTGTTCCTCAATGTCCCCACGTTCGTGAATATGGTGGTGAACAGGTGCGGCGGCACCGAGACGTCGTAGTCTCCGAGAAGGTCGGTCTGCTTCCTGATGAAGTAGTTGAGCGAGCCGCTGACCCTGTGCCCGAGTATGGAGAAGTCCGCGCCTATGTTCTGGTTGTGGCCTTTCTCCCAGCGGAGTTCGGTGTTCACGTTCTTCGACGGCCCCCATACGTGGAAGGTCTGCCCGTTGTACTGGTAGATACCGAAGGCCCGGTAGGTCGCGAGCGACTTGTAGCTCCCGAAGTCCTGGTTTCCGGTCACGCCGTAGTCGTACCTGAACTTGAGGTCGTTGAGCCAGGACGAGGCCCATTCCATAAACGGCTCGTCGGAAAGCCTCCATCCGGCGGATACGGCGGGGAAGTTTCCCCATTTGTGGTTCGCTCCGAATCGGGACGAGCCTTCGTGGCGCAGGGATGCCGTGAACAGGTAGCGTTCGTTCCAGTCGTAGCTGACGCGGCCGTAGAAGGAGATGAGCCTGCTGTCGTCCTTGTATGAACTCATACATATCTGGCCCTCCTCTCCGGCCCATTCACCGGCCCCGAGGTTGTTGTAGCCGAGTCCGTCGGAGGTGAAGTCCTTGTTGTTCGCGGACATCCCGGAATTGACGGCGTAGTACCAGCTGTATCCCGCCATAGCCTTCAGATGATGGTTTCCGAAGGCCGCGCTGAAGTTCGTCACCCAGTCGAAGTTGAGGCGCGACGACTTGTCGAACGAGCGCGTCGCGTCGCCCTTTATCTGGTCGTTCTGGTGGGAGGAGAAGGTCGAAGGGACGAAATATCCCCCGAACTTGTCGACCTCCTTGCCGGCGACGCTCACTTTCGAGACGAGCGACATATCCGGACGGCTCGGGCAGAAGAGCGGAAGCAGGTTTATCTGCGCCCCGGCATCCCATTCGAGGAGCTTGATCTCGGTGTCGCTGGTGATCTGGGTCATAGACTCCACCACGTTGGAGTAGCTCGAACCGGCCGGGAACTGGTAGTAGCCGTTGGAAGACGATGAGTCGTACACCGGAGCCGTCGGGTTCACGCGGAGCACGGCGGAGTAGGAGCCGGTGTTCTTGTTCCTGTTGATGATTCGCGGGGTTATGTTCGCGGTGAAGGTGAACAGCCCGCCTTTGGTCGTGTGGTTGACCCCGGCCCTTGCCCCGTATTCCCGGCGGTCGGAGCTGAGGTCTATGCCCCGGGCGTAGCGGTAGTCCGCCGTGACGCGGTAGCTGGTCTTCGCGTTTCCTCCGGAGAGGGTGAGCGTGTGCAGGTGGGAGAATCCGAGGCGGGTGGTCTCCTTGAACCAGTCGGTGCTCGCGCCGAGGTCGTCAAGCGGGTTGTTCACCGTCCTGTACGCCCTGTACTGCTCGGCGGTGAGCATTTCGAGCTCCTCCTTCGGGGAGTTGATTGTGAAAGTCCCGCTGTAGGTCGTGTGGATGTTGCCGTCCTTGCTTCCCTTCTTCAGGTTCACGAGTATCACGCCGTTGCTTCCCCGCGTTCCGTAGATTGCGGACGCGGCGCCGTCCTTCAGCACGTCGATGGATTCGATGTCGACCGGGTTTATGTTGGTGAGGTCGCCGCCCGGAACGCCGTCGATGACGATCAGAGGGCCGTTGCCCGCGCTCCTTGAGGACACGCCCCGGATCTGTATGCTTCCGTAGTTGTTCGGGTCAGCCGCTGCGGTGTTGGAGACTGAGACGCCGGACACCTTGCCCTGGATGAGCATAGACGCGTCAAGGCTGCTGACGGAGCTGAAGTCCTTCGCCCCGATGTGGGATATGGCGGAGGTCATCTCCTTCTTCTTCATAGTCCCGTAGCCCACGACGACCACTTCGTCGAGGACGGTGCGCTCGCTTTCGAGAATGACGCGGAGTTCGCCTCCGGTGACATAGACTTTCGCGGTCTTGAATCCGATGGAGGAAATCTCCAGAGTCGAGCCTTTTGCCGCGCTGATTTCAAAATTCCCGTCGAGGTCGGTCACTACGCCGGTGTTCGTCCCGGCCACGACCACTCCGGCCTGGATGACTGGCTCTCCGTCCGAATCCACGACGACACCCCTCACCGGGACGGCCGTCTGCGCGTGGGCCGGCAGCCCGAGGAGAACCGCCGCGAGGAGGGCGGCCAGTCCGGTCAATTTGTTTCGTTGCATAATTATGTTGTTGGTGTTGATTGCTTTGTGAGCCTCCGCCTTATTGCGCGGGGGCTGAACTGTTTCTTCGCCCGATATGGCTCCGGCTTCCGGAGCGGGCGACGGGTCTTATCGGAGACCGCGTGCGTCAAGGGCCGTGATGAGCTCCGTCGGCGCGTCCGTCATAATCATCTTCACGTCCGGGTAGGTCGCGAAGAGTCCGTCGAGCTGCGTGCCGTCAATCCCGTAGAGCGGTATCTTGCTGTCAAGCGCGCCGAGCAGGCACACAGAGCAGAGCATCCCGTCGCGGAGAGCCGAGCCTGTCGCGGTGCTGCCGCCGGAAGGCTTGTAGACATACTGCACGAAATAGGGGCCTTCAAGCCCGACGAGCGGGGAGTAGGTGGTCGCCCAGGAGTAGATATGCGCGTTCGGGTTCATTTCGAGGACTTCCTTGCATTTCTCGACGGAGTTGCAGTAGAACCACACCTGCTCCATCATCCCGAGCTTCGCCACGACCTGCATCACCTCGGCGGTGGAGGCGGTGCGCGGTGAATAGTCCAGATCGACATAGATGCGCCCCCGGCAGGCCTTCAGGAACTCCTCCAGAGTCGGCATAGTCTCGTTGGTCGGGTTGTTGTCGCGGTCAAGCAGCTTGTAGGACTGGATTTCGGCGAGCGTGAGCGCGGTGATGTCGCCCGTGCCCGTCGTCGTCCGGTTTATGGTCTGGTCGTGGCAGACCACGATCTGCCCGTCCTTTGTGCGCTGGGTGTCGCATTCGATGGCCTCGGCCCCGGACGCGATGGCGGCCTTCACCGCAGAAACGGAGTTCTCCGGAATCTTCGGGTCGGTCGTGTGCGCACGGTGGGTCATAACCCAGACTTTCTTGTAGCCTGCGTCCCTGAAGTTCTTCTGGGCGGAGGACAGGGCCTCAAGCGGGTAGCAGCGCAGGGTCTTGGTGAAATCCTCGTCGAGAGCCGGGGAGGACACTTTTATGCCGTAGTCCGCGCCTGTGGAGTAGAAGTGAGTCGCCGGAGCGGGGGAGACCGCCTCCACGGTCGTCCCGTCGCCGAAGTCGACGGTGAAAGCGGTGCCGGAGTTCACCCCTTTGAGGTAGACATTGACGTTTTCCTTGAGCATCACCCTCGTCGGAGCTGAGACCGACGGGTTTACCGGAGTTTCGCTTGCCGCCTCGCATCCGGGCAGCGTAAGCAGGGCTATGGCGGATGCCACAGCCGAAATCAGTTTGTTTGGTGACATAGATATGTGGTTGATGTTATGAAACGGAGAGACTCCCGCCCTCCCCCGAAGAGACGGGGGAAGACAGGAGTCCGCCCGCAGCCGGTAAGGCTGCGAAAAATTATTTCTGAAAAGACCTTTTTAACCGGAGCAACCTTGGGGTTGTGTGGATTAAAAAGTTGAGCACAACGAAGCAATTTTCCTTTCAGGCCAGCCCGGATGCCGGACTGTCTGAAAAGGATGCAGTGCAAGGCCCGCGAGACCTTTTTAACCGGAGCAACCTTGGGGTTGTGAGGATTAAAAAGCCGAGCACAACGAAGCAATTTTCCTGTCAGGCCAGCCCGGATGCCGGACTGTCTGAAAAGGATGCAGTGCAAGGCTCGCGAGACCTTTTTAACCGGAGCAACCTTGGGGTTGTGAGGATTAAAAAGTTGAGCACAACGAAGCAATGCGCCTTTTAAGACAGTCCGGGGGGGGTAAGAATCATAAGTTCACCCCTTGAAAGCCCCAATCCGAAGCCCCGCTTGCCGAAAATCCTCATAGCGTAGAAACACGGAAAAATCGCCCTACTTCGTCCGGAACTCGACGGTCCCCCGGACATCGTCCGAAGCGGCCGCGAAATAAAGCGTGAAATCGTGTCCCGGGTCGAGCACCCAGCTGTGGGTCTCCTCGTTGAAGTAGGCGAGGTCGGAAGCCGGAATCTCGAAAGTGACGGTCTTGGTCTCGCCCGGAGCGAGGCTCACCTTGTCGAATGCCTTCAGCTCCTTCACAGGACGGTCGATCGCCGGATTGTGCTCGCCCACATAGACCTGGACGACCTCCTTTCCCTCACGCGGGCCGACGTTCTTCACGTCCACGGATGCCTTGATAGTGCCGTCGGCGGAAACCGAACGGCTCGCCTTGAAGCCGCTGTACTCGAACTTCGTGTAGCTCAGCCCGTGGCCGAACGCGAAGAGCGGCTTGATTCCCCGCGCCTCGTACCAGCGGTAGCCCACATAAATCCCCTCCTTGTAGTCGACATCCGACTCACAGGTGTAGACCCCGAGAGCGTGCGCCGGAGAATCCTCTATCTTCACCGGGAAGGTGAACGG
>CAVIXF010000081.1:0-9102 GCA_963646585.1 Candidatus Gastranaerophilales bacterium HUM_1
CATCATATTCGTATTGTCAAGATAGAGCTTTTCTGGCGCGGAGATATGTTTCAAAGCCTTGACGGGAGACTTCAACATAGCGACAAGCCTTGCCTTTTCAAGTATGTCAAGAAGCTTGAGTCCCTGCTCGCGACTGGTATTCAACTCCTTGTAGAGTTCATTCAGCTTAGGGATGAAAGGCACTTGCACAGCCAATATCATCAGAAGTTTCTTCAACTTCTGAAGCGTTTCATACTCTACTTCCTCAACTGCGGGAACATCATTGTCAATCGTCTGAGTCACAACCTCCTGCACTCTGGATAAATATCCGTCCCCCTCTTCCCTGTAAAACGGATAATACCCGGAACTCAAATAACGCTCAAAATGCGGAAGTATCTTTATTTCGGCGGTGATGTCGGATGCGAGCGAGATGTGACCGGCGAGAATGTCGTCAATCTTGAGCACAGGGTAGTTCCGTACGCCCTCAAACGCCAGATATTCCCTGAAAGAAAGCCCGTTCAGTTCATACGACCGCAATCTTCTGGAGAGATCTCCGTCAGCGGCCTTTATCTTCAGCATTGACGATCCGGTATATACGATATGGAGATCGGGATAATCATCATATATGTTCTTTATGCTGTCCTGCCATTGCCTGTATCTGTGCACCTCATCTAAAAAAATATGAGTTCCTCCGTGAGTGTAATGGTATTCCACCAGATCTATGAGACTATTGGAGCTGAACCATATATTATCCAGGGAAACATACAGAACCTTGCTCCTGTCCGTGAAGGTCTCCTTGATATGCTGCAGAAGCAAAGTGCTCTTCCCGACCCCTTTCGGCCCTCGAATGCCAATCAGGCGGTTATCCCAATTGATTGTGTGATACAGCGGCCGTTTGTAGTCCAAGGAGACCGCCGATATTCTCCTGTTGGAGACCTGATACAGATAGTCGATTGTGATCATACGGGAAAAACAATATTTGAATATTTTTTTCAAAGATAAAAACAATATTCAAATATTTTTTTCAAAGGTAAAAACAATTTTTCAATATTGTTTCATTTGGTTTTTTTGCCGCGAGCCCGCAGCGGAGTTTCAGTCGACTTCCTTCACCCTGTTTTCGGCGACATACCAGAGGAAGCCGCGGACGCGGGGGTGGCCGATGGCGCGGTAGGTCTCAATATAGGAGCGCAGCTGCTCCTCGTGGGTCGGATGCGGACGGCCGAACTTGTAGTCGATTATGAGCACCTCGCCGTTCCTTATGCTGACGCGGTCCGGGCGCAGCTCCCGTCCGTCAGCCGTGACGACCGGCCGTTCGTTGAGCACCTCGTCCCGGCTTTCGGTGAACCATCCCCTCGACTGCGCGTCCGCGATGCGGTCTTTCAGCAGGGCCAGCGCCTCCTCCGCCTGAGCCTCCGACAGTTCGCCGGAAGCCGCCGCCGCGGAGACTGCCCCGTCAAGGTCTTCCTGAACAATCACCGAAGAGAGTATGTCGTGGAGCACGATTCCGCGAAGCCGGCGCGACATCGGGCCGCCGGAGTGACCGGCCGCGGAAAGGCCGCCCGAAGCACAGCCCGGAGCCGGACCGCCGGCATCGCCGCATCCCGGGCGGTCGGCGGCCGCGCCACCCCCGGCGGCTGCTCCCCCCTCGAAGAACTCGGCGGCGTCACGGTCGACGCGGAGACGGGCGGAGACTATCGGGAAGGACGGATAGGAGCCCGGAATGACCGTCTGGGGCGTCTCTCTTCCGCCCTCCTTCGGCTTCTTTCCGGCATTCCGGCTCTCCGCAGCCTCCGAAGCCGTGCAGAATCGGCCTATGGAATATTCCAGCCCCCACTCGGACTCCGTGACCGGCAGATTCCGCTCCGTAGCGAAAGCGAGGAGCGCGTCAGCGGCGTTGGATATGCCTGACTGGCCGCCCTTCGACTTCGACGAGACGCTTCCGCAGATTATCTCCAGCCACAGCGACGGCCTCGTCATCGCCACATACATAAGATTCAGAGCGTCAATGCTTTGATAGAAGCGTTCCTCGTTGTAGGCGTTCTCGAAATAGGTCTGCCGGCTCTTCTCGGAAATCTCCGGCTTGAAAATCCCGTCCCTGACGGAGGCGTTGAAGTTCTCCGCCTCGGCATTGGCCGCCGCTCCCGGAGGGACGGACGGCTCGGCCCAGAGCGGCCCGCGAGTGAAAAACACGATGTCCTCGAAATACGGGATGAATACATAGGGGAACTCAAGCCCCTTGGCCTTGTGTATGGTGATTATGCGCACCGCGTCGGTGGAAGCCGGGGAGGCTATCTTCAGCGGAGCCTTCTCGTTCTTCTCCTTCCAGTCGCGGAGAAAGCCGCCGAGACGGTTGCCGTTGCGTGCGACATAGCTCTGCATCCCGTCCATAAACGCCTGAACATAAACTGAATGCGACTCCACGAGGTGGCTGTCGTTCTCCCGCAGCTTACGGATTATGCTCTCGGCGAGCTCCAGAATCGAGGACCATCCCTCCTCGGGTGAGAATCCTATGGAAGCCGCGAGATGCCCGGCGGCCTTGTTCTCCGGATTCTCGACGGCCGAAAGCACGGAGACTATCCTTCTGACCACTATCGAGTTGCCTACCGTCAGCGAATCGTCCGAAATCACCGGCACGCCCGCCTCCATCAGCCGGGTCGCGACCGTCTCGCCCGGAGCGTTCTTGCGCACGATCACGGCGATGTCCCCGTAACCGACCCCTTTCTCGTTATGCAGCTTCAGAATCCCTGCCACCGTCTTCTCCAGCACCGGGTCGCCCCCGTCGGAAGTCTTCCGGGACGCGCTGAAACAGAGGCGCACCGCCCCGAAGCCGCCCTTGCGCGCCGCGTCCTGACGTACGTCGGAATAGATGCGGGAAATCACCTCGCTCCACGCCGCCGCGCCGCCGTCCCTGAACTGCGCGGAAAGCCTGTCCCGAAGCCCCTCGAAGAAGAGGTTGTTGAACTCGACTATGTTCTCCTCCGTCCTGTAATTGACGGAAAGAGCCGGACGGCCGTCCTTCCCGAGATACTGCCTGCTCGACGGGAACGCCTCGGAAACGCCGGAGTCCAGCAGGTTCCAGTCCGACTGCCGCCAGCGGTAGATGCTCTGCTTGACGTCGCCGACAATCAGGCTGTCGCGGCCGTTCGAGTCGCTCTCCCGAAGCAGCGGCTTGAAGTTGTCCCACTGCACCACCGAGGTGTCCTGGAACTCGTCCAGAAGGAAATGCCAGTAGCGCACGCCCGTCTTCTCGTAGACGAATGGCACGTCCGAGCCGTCTATTATGCGGCTGAGCAGCGAGTTGGAGTCTTCGAGGCAAAGCAGGTTCTTCTCCTTCAGCAGCGCGGAGAACGAATCCGAAAGCTCCCTCCAGATGCCGAAGCCGTAAATCATATCCTTGATTTGACAGGCCGTGCGGTATGCCTTGAAATAGGGCGAGAACCCCGTCGCGCCGTCCCCGCCGCCGGCGAAGAAAAGGGAGAGAAACTCCCCCGCGCAGGCCTCGAAGCCGGACGGAAGCAGGGCGGCCTTGTAGGAGTTCGCCTTGCTGAAGAGCTTCTCCCGGTCGGCTATCCGCTCCCGGAAATTGTCGGCGGGGGCCTCGATCTTCCGGCTCACGGCGGCCTGCCTGTAGGACGTGATAGGATTGCCGGCGAATTTCGAGTATGTCTCCACGAGTTCTATGCCGCTGTCCCGGAACATCCCGTACAGTTTTTCCGCGAGTGTGCGGACATCCTCCGTGAATCTCGAAATCAGCCTGCGGCAGGCTTTCCCGAGAGCCTCCATATTCTCCCGCGAATAGACTGCGGACGGGTCGCCCTCCCCCTTACCGGCGAGATATTCCCGGAACCGGGGGCTCTGTAGGTCGTTGGCGGCGGAATAGAGAGTCTTCTCGAGCTGGAAATATCCCTTCGAGGAGATCTGCTCCATAACCGAGTCCTTGAGCCAGTCCACCATCGCCGCGTCCTTCTCGGACAGGCCCTCCAGCATCCTGTCCACGGACTCGCTGACCACCGAGGGCTTGTCCAGCTCCAGCTGGTAGGACTCGAACTGGCCGAGCTCCCGGGCGAAGGCGCGAAGCACCTGCTGGAAGAACTTGTCTATGGTGAAGACCGAGAACGCGCTGTAGTCGTGGAGAATCCCGCTGAGCAGCCTCCCGCTGCACTTCCTCAGGGCTGACGCGTCTGGGCAGAGCGACGGGACGAAGTCCTTGAAATATGGCGAGTTCTCCGGGCTGCGGGCGAGGATGTCGAGTTCCCGGAGTATGCGGGCCTTCATCTCGGCCGTGGCCTTGTTGGTGAAGGTGACGGCGAGGATGTGCCGGTAGGCGTAAGGCTCCGACGATTTAAGGAGCAGCGATATGTATGTTCTCGCGAGGGTGTAGGTCTTGCCCGAACCCGCCGAGGCTTTTGCTATGGTTATCATATTGAGTTTCGCATATATCCGTATCCCAGGGCCATCATTTTGCGCATATTGTCCCCGTGGTCATCACTTTACGCATATTGTCCCGGAGCATCATTTTGCGCATATTTTCCCGGGGCGTCATCTTCCGCAGATCATCTTGAAGTCACAGTTCTTGCAGACGTCGGCGTCCTCCGTCCTCCGGAAAGTCGGGTTCGCCTCGACGTCGAACAGCCCGTCGAGACATTCCTTCAGCTTTTCCGACGCGTATGCGACAACCTTCTCCGTCAGGGCGTACTCCGGGCATCCGTCTCCGAAAAGTCTGGAGACGGAATAGACGGTGTTGAAGGTCTTACGGCCGGCCGCCATCCCGCGCCCCTCTTCGTTGAGACGGAGCATCAGATTGTATATGAAGAACTGCAGGGCTATCTTCGGGCGGGACTTGCTCTCTTCGGCGAAGACCGAATCGAAGGTCTCGCAGGCGCGGGCCTCGTCGTCTCCGCCCTCGCCCATAACCGCCATCTCCGCGTCCGTCACCCTTCCGGTCTTGTAGTCCACCACCCTGACCGTCCCGTCCCCGAAGCTGTCGAGACGGTCGATGAAGCCCTTGAAGGCATATCCATTCCCGGACGCACCCCCGCCGAACACGAACGGGAGGTTCTTTTCGAGAGCGAGCACGGTGAAATGGTCCAGATGCTTGTCCCTCAAGAGTTTGAGGTCGTATTCGAGCGTCTTGCGCACATACTGCGCGATGACGCGGCAGAGCACTATGTCCTTCCCCCTCACCTCAACCGACTTTATTGCCTCGCATATCTCCCTTCTGATTCTCGCGTCAAGCTCCGGGGCGAACTCCTTCGACAGCCGATGCAGCAGAAACGCCTCGTCGACCCTCCCCACGGGCTCCTTCCGCGTCCCCGGCTTCGCGTAGATCCACTGCATCACCGCGTGGAAAACCGTGCCGAGAGTCCCCCCGTCCAGATTGTCGGCGGACTCCGCGAGGTCGCTCAGTTCGAGCACGGAGGCGTAGTAGAACTTCGCGGGGCAGGAGAGATAGTTCTCGACCGCAGTGGCGGAGAACTTGAAACCGCGAAGACGCTCCATATCCTCCGGAGTCTTGAATATCTCCGGATCCACATATTCCTCCTCCCTGACCGGAGAGGTCACGTAACGGTTTATCTTCGCCCCGAAGAGGTAGTCCAGCTGCTTGACATAACGGCTCTCCTCCCCCGTCTTCATATCCTCGGTCCTCGTGTCGCAGAGCATCCAGGCATTCTCCGCACGCTGGATCATACGGTAGAAGTAGTAGGCCCAGACGGCGTCCTGGTACTCGTAGGTGGGCAGCCCGAAGCCCTTGCGCAGCTCCGGAGGGATGAAGGACGAGGTGAAGGAGCGGCGCGGGAAAGTGCCCTCGTTGCAGGAGAGGATTATCAGATTTTTGAAGTCCAGCGCACGGGTCTCCAGCGGCCCCATCACCTGAAGCCCCTTGAGCGGCTCCCCGTTGAAAGGCACGGACACGGCGGCGGTCAGCCTGTCGAGCAGCTTCAGGAATGTCGCAGGCCTGATTTCGAGGCGCATATCGGCGAGCTGCGAGACCGCCTTGTAGTAGTCCTTCGCGAAGTCCGCGTCAAGGTCAGCCCTCCCCGACTCCACGAGCAGTGCGCCCGTAAGGTTCAGCACCGACTTAAGATAGCCGGCGAGAATGTCCGAAGACTCGCGGGAGGCCTGCCGGAAGTCGATGTGCAGCGGCGCGAACCACTGCCCGAGCAGCGGCGATGGGGCGAACTCCGAACTGTCGACATAGCTCTCCTTCCGCTTGAGAATCTCCGCGCAGACGGCTCTGTCGGTCTCGGTGGCGATTTTACGGAATATGCTGCTGGAGAGCACGGAGCGCACCGGCCTGTGGTGGAACCAGACCTTCCCTCCTTTTTCGATCACTTTTGTGTGCGCCTCCGCGAGGGAGGAGACGAGCACGAAGATGTCGCTCCCGGTCAGCGGGTAGCCCATAGTGACGTTTATGTCCGTGACCGTGTCCGGAATCGAGTTCAGCACAGGCATCAGGAGGCTCTCGTCGGGCAGCACGACAGCAGTCTCTGTGGACGGGTTGCTCTCGCCGAGCCGCCCGAAGATGTAGGGCAGCTGTTTCGCCTGCCCGATGGAGGACGGGACGCTGACGAGGTTGAACACGGTCTCCGGCAGCCCCTCCGCATCGGGTCGGAACGACTGAGGGAACTCGCTGACGTTGCGCGACATAAAGAACGACGCCCGGTTGTCCGGGTCGCGTATCCACTCGCTCGACCAGTCCCAGCAGAACTCCGCCTGACCGGCGTCGCGGAGATGCCTGAGCAGCTTCTTCTCGCATTCGTTCAGCGCGTTGAGCCCTACGAAGACATATCTCCCCCCTCCCAGCCTCCGCCGGGTCTCCTCCCCGAGAGAGGCAGCCTCGCGGTATATCATCCCCTCATAGGCCTCCCCCCCGGAGCGAAGCCTCGCGTTGAAGCTTTCGTAAAGAGGAAGGAGTATGTTCCATATCTTCAGGAAGTTCTCCTTGACAGGGCTCTTCCCGCCCCCGCCGGCCGCCCCGGCGTTCTCCGAAGCCGCCCCGGCCCTCCCGTCCGCGGCCGCCTCCCCTGCGGCAATTTCCCCTGCGGCGATTTCCCCTGCGGACAGGCGGCTGAAATGGGACAGGAACGACTCTATCGCCGCCCTCTGCTCCGCGCTGAGGTAGCTGAAGTCGTCCTCCATCGACTTGAGGTCGGCCACGTTCGTGAAAATCTGCGCCGGCTCGACCAGATATTTGTCGACGTCGTTGAAGTCCCCGAGCAGTACGTCACCCCAGCAGATGAACTCGTCGAGGGACTCCGCCGCCGGGAAGAGTTTCACATAGCACTCGTAGAGAGCCACCAGCAGCGGTATGCGCCCGCCCGGACGCAGCGCCGTCAGCGAGGCGAACAGGTCGTTTATCGTCACGCACTCCGGCATAAGCGACGCCCTGCGGTCTTCTGCGGCGCAGGAGCAGACATATTTCCGGAAGAAGACGGACGACCGCCTGTTCGGGAAGACGAAGCGCAGCCCGGGGAAGTCGTCCCTGACGAAATAATGCCGCGCCACCTGTTTCAGGAAGGGGGTCGCCATATCCTACTGACGGTAAGTGAACGGAATCTCCGCGTCGGCGAGCAGAGGATGCCGGGCGTCCTTCTCGGAAAGAATCACCTTGTCGGCCGGCACCCGCCAGTCTATGCCGAGAGCCGGGTCGTTCCACGCGATCGCCCCCTCGCTCTGCGGAGCGTAGAAATTGTCGCATTTGTACTGGAAGATGACCTCGTCGGACAGGACGACGAAGCCGTGCGCGAACCCCCTCGGGATGAAGAGCTGCCTGTGGTTGTCCTCCGTCAGCTCGACGGCCACGTACCGCCCGAAAGTCGGCGAACCCCTGCGGATGTCGACCGCGACGTCCAGCACCGACCCCCTGATGACCCTCACCAGCTTGCTCTGCGCGAACGGCGGCTTTTGGAAATGCAGCCCCCGGAGCACCCCGTAGCGCGATTTGCTCTCGTTGTCCTGCACGAACCTGACCTCGCCGACCTTGGCGTCGAAGTCCCTCTGCGAAAACGATTCGAAAAAATATCCCCGGTTGTCCCCGAAGACCGCAGGCTCGATTATCACGACCCCGTCGATGTCTGTTTTGATTACGTTCATATATGAAACGGTTTTGAAGTGACTGTATTGTATATAATATATATGGTTGTCGGTATATATGATTGTCAGTGAATATGTCACGGCTACGCCATCGACAGAGCCGCGACCGCCGAGGACAAAAATAGTCATACGCCGCCGCATTTGCAAGTTTTCGACGATTACTTAACAAAAAAGTGAAGTTTTGTTTGCAGGAAGTAAAATTGTCAGTACATTTGCAGCCGCAATTGCATTCGTATGGGGAGACTTGAACTCGTTATGGAGACCGAAAAGGTCAGTATGTATTCGCCGAAATATGACGGCGAAAGTTTGAACGAGTTCGAGAAATTCCTTACCGAGAATCAGACCCATACCAATCCGCAGCTCAAGACCTTCTTTGACGCGATACTCTCCGTAATCGAAAAGATTGAGGAGACCGGGGCTTGTGAGCGGTATTTCCGACCGGAGGGAGGGAACGTCAAGGCCGTCCCGACATACATAACACTGCCGAAGATGGACAAGAAAGTCGGGAAGATGAGGCTGTACTGCCTCAGGCTTTCGGACAGGATGCTGATTCTCGGAAACGGAGCCGTCACCACCGCGCAAAGAAACAGCGAAGATTCCGTCCTGCTGACAATCATAGGCAATCTGCGTGACATAGAGAGGCATCTCCGGCGTCTTCTCCGGCAGGCGGATACGGATTGCGAAGATTTCGCAGCCCTCAAGCGAATTGTTGAAACCATAGAGATATAGCCGTCAATATGAAAAAGAACCCTCTGTTTGAGAAATGCCTTTCCAATGTCAATCCCGAAGTGAGAGAGGAAGTCCGCCTCAATATGGACATCACGGGCAGGATTTACGACATCCTCAAGGCGAAGAATCTGACCCAGCGGGAGTTCGCCGCGCTGATGGGGAAACGCGAATCCGAGATTTCGAGGTGGATGACCGGTTCTCACGGATTCACGACCACAACCCTCGCCAAGATCGCTGCGGTTCTCGGAGAGCCGGTCGTTCAGGTCGTGCGCGAGCCCGAGACGAAATATGTGTTCATTC
>CAVIXF010000082.1:0-8905 GCA_963646585.1 Candidatus Gastranaerophilales bacterium HUM_1
TCGCCGCCTTTACCGAGAATAGTGCCCTTTGTCGCGGAGGTCCACGCCGCGTCGTCGGCATATCCGCCCCAGTCGGAGCCTATGTGGAACTGCGCGGTGGAGTTGGTGTAGCCGTAGCCCGCGTTATTCGTCGCGATTGATGCCGGAAATTCGCTCGCAAGTCCGTCGTACAGAGCGTGGCTGACGGTCGCCGCAATCGTCCACGCCCCTGTCGCCGTCTCCGGAGAGGCCTCCGTACCGCCCCAGCAGTTGTTCGGCACGGCGAAACCGAGGAATCCCGGAAGAATGGTCGCATAGCGCGTCATCAGGAGCGAGAGCCCGCTGTCGAAATAGAGAGGGTTTATCTTCTTCTCCACTGCGGTCTTGAGCTCCGGATAACGGTGCTCAATGGCTCCGGTGTTATAATATGTAACGCCGTCTTCCGTCAGGTCCACGCCTCCGTCGATGTGGAGATGGCTCCAGATCAGCTTGCAGTGGCTCAGGTCGAAGCCGTCGTTTATGCTTGCTACAGAGACATATCCCGCATAGCCCCCGTATTCGGAGACGAGCCAGTCGTATGCGGTCTTCTCCTCGGAGTTGAGTCCTTCGGAAGATGAGGCCAGACCCATATATAGGATTGAGGGATATGCCGGGGTGAACGCCGTCGCCTTGTCGAGGTTCAGGAACACGCTCTTGACAGCGGAAGCGGCGAAGCTCTTCTTCGCGGACGACACGAACGAATAAGTCCCCTCGCCGGTGACCACCTTGTAGGTCACGGCCGCGTCAGTGCAGGGGAGCACTCCGCAGTATATGCCCCGGCTGTTTTCAGCCGCAGTGACTCCGCTGAGGCCGAGCCCCTCCGCAAGGCTCACGGAAACCGTGTTCGAGCTGCCGGAGACGGACTGGGACTTCGTCCCGTCACTTGAAACCGTGACGGAGATTCCGCCGGCGAGAGGAGCGTCGGCCTCAATCGCCACCGCCGTGACCGTCTCCGTCTTCCCCGTGGAGGAATACGGAATGAGGCGTACGAACGCGGTATGTATGTCCATCTTCGCGGACAGGGCCGCGTCTTCAGCGAGGTCGAGCGAGGACGCTCCGGTCATCGCGACCCTCCCCTCCGCATACTCGGCTTCTCCTGCCGCCTCCTGCGTCTGGGCGGATGCTATCGTGAAAGCGAACGTCAGCCCGTCCGTGCCGAAGGTGACGGCGTCGGAGGAGTAAGGGTAATATGCAAGGCCCTCGGAAGCGCCGGAAGGCACTTCGACGGCAAATTCCGCTTTCCCGGACGTCGCGTCTATGTCGAGACTCTTCGAGCACAGATTGCTTCCGGACGCTGCGAGACCGAGCTTCACCGCGTCTCCGGATGACCACTGAAGCCCCTCCCCGTCCTTCCATACGCTTCTGGACGCAGGCTGCCCGGAGGCGGCGGCGGGCTCGACGGCCACAACAGATTCGACGGCGATTCTTATTTCACGGAAATCTTCCCGGGACTGCGGGACATCCGCCTTGGAGCAGGCGAACAGCGCAACGGACGCTGCGGCTGCACAGAACAGTATCTTTTTCATATCTTCATCTGTTTGAAATCATTACGAACTCTTCGATTTTCAATCGCCACTTTTCTATACGAACTCTTCGTCCGCTTCCGAGGAAATCTGATAGTCCTCGCCTGAATTTGCTCCGTCGTACCATTCGGAGGATGAGGCGGCGAATCCGCTCTCCGCTGCGAGAACGGCCGTCGACAGTTCCGGGGTTACATAAGTTTTCATATTTATTTATCATTTATATGGTTATCATTCAATAACTTAAGTTTCTCAAATATTCTGGCTTATTTAAATATCTCCCTGTTCCATAAGGTAGGTGACAGCATTTCCGGTCATCGTCGCGACATTCGTATGGTAGCCTTCCGCATCATCCCCTCCGTCGCCGTACCAGTCGTAACATCCCGAGCCTATGCATATTATCCCGCCGGAAGCCCCCTGACGGGGGAACTCCCAGACGACAACTGAACCGTCGGAGCCTCTGCCGAGCTCCTCCGCCCCGGTCTTCTCCTTCCAGACGGAAAGGCTTCCGTATCCGCCCCAGTCCGTCCCGATGTGCCACTGGGCCGTGGAGTTCGTGACGGAGCAGCCTGTCCCGCAGGTGTAGATGAACTCCTCCTCGCCGTCCTTCCCGCTCATCACGAGATTACGGTAGAGCGGATGGTTCAGATGGCCTTCAGCCGTGAAATGCCACGGAGAGGACGTCGTCTCGGGAGAGTCCTCATAGCCGCCCCAGCAGTTGTTCGGGACGACGGAGCTTTCGCACGCGCCTATGTACGCCGGGAGATAGACGGCATAGCGGGTGAGCAGCAGGGACATACCTCCCAGGTGGAGAGCCCGGAGCTTCTCCGCCGCCGCGACCGCGTCACCGGCCGCCGCTTCGAATGCGCTCTTCCCGTCCACTCCGCCGTCCCTGTGGAAATGCCACCAGAGCAGACGGCACTCCGACAGGTCGGCCTTCCCCGAAAGTATTTCGGCGGCCGGCACATATCTCGAACCGGGGACGTTCTCCAGCATCCATCCGCAGGCCGCCCTCTCCTCCGCAGGAAGCTCCCCGACGGTGGCGGCGAGCCCCATATAGACCGCCGACGGCTTCTCTGAGGCCGGTATGTCCTCCTTCACGGAAATCGTCCAGTCGAGATAGACGTCTCCGCCGCTGACGCGGATTCTCCTGGGCGAGAGCATATTCAGCACATCCCCCTCCGAGACGTCGGACGAGGCTCCTTCGCTGAGCGAGAGGGAGGTCAGCGTCATCGCCGTCACATCGTAATCCTCGGGGACAGTGACCGTCACGGTCGACGAGCTCCGGTCGGCGACGCCCTCATATCCGTCGAGGGACAGCCCGATGACAAGGCACTCGGCGTCGAGATTCAGCCTCTCGGGCGCTTTCCCGCAGGACAGGGCCGCCAGAAGCGGCGCAATGAACAGAAATACATATCTTTTCATACTCTACCAGGCTCCTATGTTTTGAGTGTATTTTCCGTTGGATGCGGAAATCTGCGAGAACGGGATCGGAAGATACTCGTTCTTGTCGGCGGTGAACACGGCCGAAGAATAGATCGAGCAGTCGTCCGCCTCCTCGGCATAGTATTTCGTGAGCGTCGCGGCCGCCTCGCCCCGGCGGACAAGGTCGAAGAACCTCTCGCTTTCAAGGGCGAGTTCGAGCCTGCGCTCCATCTTCACGATCTTCAGGGCCTGCTCCCCGCCGTAGCCCCCGGACGGATACAGCCCCGCCTTGATTCTCACTCCATATTCGCTTTCATAGCCGGAAATCATCGAAAGCGAAGACGCGGCTCTGCGGCGGATGTCGTTCACGATGGCGACCGCCTCGTCCCCCCGTCCCAGAAGGGCGAGAGCCTCGGCCCGCATCAGAAGAATGTCGGCGTAGCGGAAGACTATCCGGTTCATCGGGCTCCCCCACCAGGATCCCTTGATCAGGTAGCCGCTGTCAGGGTCGACATTGTGCTTGAGCGAGACATAATAGCCGTAAAGCCCGTTGGAACGGCTCCAGATTGAATTCTCGGCCATAATGTACTTCGGATTGAACTCGTACGGCAGTCCCGGAAGCCCGACCGTGAGAAAAAGTCTCGGGTCGGCGTTGTCGGCCGTCCTGTCGTAGTCGCGGTCATTGAAAGTGTCCGGAAGCGGAAGGCCGTCGGCGTCCGTGCGGAATGCGTTCACGAGGTTCTGGCTCGGCTTGTAGAAGTCGCACCCTCCGTCGGTCACGCCCGGAATGTTCGGAACGATGAGCCCGTAGCTCCAGTTGAGATTGCCGTAGGCCGTTCCGTCGTTCATCGAATACTGCATAGCCCAGATGCTCTCCGGGCCGTTCTCGTACTGCGGCTCGGGGCGGAAGTTGTCGTGGAAGTCGCCTGCGAGAGCGAACCCGCCGGCGGAGTAGATGCCTTCCTCGCTGTATTCCAGCACTTTCCCGAGGTCTTCGGTCGAGATTTCCGTCACCCTGTGGGAAGCGGGGTCGTCCTGACGGTACGCCTTGTAGAGGTAGAGCTTCGTGAGGAACGCTGCGGCCGCCGCCTTCGTCGGCCTCCCCTTGTCGGTCTGGGTCACTGGAAGCACGGAATAAGCGTATTCAACGTCGGAGATGATCGCCGACCAGCCATCGTCGTTGCTGAGTGCCGTGTTTGACAGAGCCTTGTAGCCCTCCTCCGTCAGGGACGCGTCAGTCACGAACGGGATGTTCTTGTAGAGCCTCTTGAGGAGGAAATGCCCGTAGGCGCGGAGGAAGCGCATTTCGGCGAGCCTCACATCCCGGAGGGGGAACTCCTCCCCGCCGGCCTTCTCCAGCACCCCGATAGCCGTGTTCGAGCGGGAGATGCAGTTGTAGAGTCTCTCCCACATATCGCTTATGTTCCAGTTCGTAGTGAGTATGCCCTGCCCGGTCTCCAGCTGATGGAAGACGTCGCCGTCGCTCGTTCCGTTGCCGCCCTTGTAGGCGTCGTCGCTCCTGACGTCGAAATTCCACATAGAGAACGAGGAGTTGATGTCCTCGGCGGATATGAACACGGCGTAAGCCGATATCACCAGATTCTCGACATTTTCGACGTTCTTCACCTGCTCCTCGTCGAGCACTCCCTGCGGGCGGTGGGAGTCGAGGAACTTCGAACACGAGGACAGAGCCACCGACACGATAAGAGCCGACGCTGCGAGATGCCCGAATATATTCATATTTTTCATATAGTCAATCACTTCTAAATCAGAATGTAAGATTCACCCCGAGCGTGACGCTGAGCGGAATCGGATAGCCGTAGTTCGGATTCTCCGGATCGGTCCCGGTGAAGCTGCGGCTCTTCAGAGTGAGGAGGTTCTGGCCGCTGAGATAGAACCTGAGCCTTTCGAGGCGGATCTTCTTCAGAGCCTTCTCCGGAAGATTGTAGCCGACCTGAAGGGTGCGCAGCTTGACGTAGCTGCCGTTCTCCACCCAGTAGGAGCTGACCCTCTTCTCGTTGTTGTTGTCGGAAAGGGACAGCGCTGGGATGTCGCTCTGCGGATTCGACGGCGACCACGCGTCCAGAAGCCTCCGCCCCTTGTTGAGGAATCCTATGTTCAGCCCGGCCCAGATGTCCGTCTCCTTCTTCAGGTCGCTGATTATGTCCACACCCTGCACGCCCTGGAAGAAGGCGGTGAGGTCGAAGCCCCTCCATTCGAAATAGAGGTTGAGCCCCCAGGTGAAATCCGGCACGGGGTCATATATCCAGTCCTGGTCGGCCTCTGTGATGACCCCGTCCCCGTCAAGATCCTTCCACATCATTCTCCCGAGCCCCGCTCCGCTCTGTACGGCGTGGTTGTCGATGTCCTCCTGACTGCGGAATATCCCCTCGCAGACATAGCCGACCTGCGCGCCCATCGGATGCCCGACCACGCTTTTCACTCCGTTGCCTCCGAACGTGCCTCTGGCGGCGACCGTGTCCGGGAGACGTGTCACCTTGTTGCGGTAACAGCCTATGTTCGCGGTGATGTCGTAGCGGAATCCCGAGTCCAGAGTCTCCCTCCAGCCCGCGTTGAACTCGACCCCCCGGTTCTGCATCGCCCCGGCGTTGATCCACTTCGTGCTCCCCTCGCCCATCGCCGCGATTCCGACCATCTCCACGAGTATGTCGGAGGTGTTCTTGAAATACCAGTCGAAATTTCCGTAGAGGCGGCTGTCGAGAAAGGCGAAGTCCAGTCCTATGTCGGTCTGCGTGGTGGTCTCCCATCTGAGGTCGTCGTTCCCGATCCGGTTGCGCTTGTAGCCGGACGGAAGGGTCTTCCCTCCGTTCGAGCCGGAGATGTCGTAGGAGGTCCCGTAGCTCTGCCCGCCGCTTTCGTTCACGCCGTAGTTGGAGACATAGACCGTGTACCCTGCCGTGTCGGATATCTCCTGGTTGCCGGTCTGCCCCCAGGACACTCGGAGCTTGAGGTCGTTGAGCCAGCGGACGTCGCGGAGGAAGGACTCGTTGTTCATCCTCCAGCCTGCGGACACGGACGGGAAGAGGGCGTAGCGGTTGTTCCGCCCGAAACGTGACGAACCGTCGTAACGAAGAGTGAGGGAGGCCATATAGCGGTCGTCGTATGACCAGTTCATCTTCCCGAAGAAGGAGACGAGGGAATATCCCCCCGCTCCGCCGTATGCCTGCGCCTTCCCGGCCCCGGCGTCAGGCCACATATAGTTTATGTCGAGGCTGGTGAACCCCTCCCTGTAGCCGGAGAAATATATGTCGCTCTCGTCGTTCAGCTCCACTCCGAGCATCGCGTCGCCACGGTGTCCCCCGGCTTCGAAGCCGTAGCTCGCCACCGCGTTCCACATCCATTTCATCCAGTGCTCCTGCTTCGCCTCGACCGCGTTCCTGTCGTTGGCGACGTTGCCCTCGGTGACTGGATAGGTGAAGATCCGCTGATATTTCTGGGAATAGTCGAGCCCGAAAGTCGAGCGGACGTTGAACCCCTTGAACGGACGCCAGTTGACGTATGCGTCCCCGAACAGCCTCCAGTAGCTGTACCTGTTGTTCCTGTTCCTTTCGAGCTTCGCCACCGGATTCTCCCTGTCCGGATATCCTCCAACCGGCCCGGCGTACTCCCCGTCGACCGTGTATACCGGGAGCGACGGGTTGAACTGGAGCACGTTCTGGAGAAATCCCGAAGGCGCGGCGACTTCGGAGCTGCGGTTGAACGAGAAATGCTCGCCTATCGAAAGCCTGTCCTTCACTATGTCGAAATCGTTGTTCGCCCTGACGGATATCCTGTCGAAGCCGGTCGTGCGGATTATGCCCCGGTTGTCGTAGTAGCCGACTGAAAAGAACGAGCTCCCCCTGTCCGAGCCCCTGCTCACGGAGAGTCCGTAGTTCTGGATGAATCCCGTGCGGGTCGTCTCCTTGAACCAGTCGGTGTCGGCGGCGGGCACGGTGTTCGCCGAATCAAGATATTTCCTCATCCTGATTCCGTTCAGTACCGGCATTCCGGACGCGTCGTATCCCCAGTCGTAGCTGTAGCCGAGGCCGTTGGTGTTCGGGTCCATCCCGTCATTGACGTATGCCTGCCACATCACCTGACCGTATTCCCTGGAATTGAGGACGCTCATCCTGTTTACGTATGTCTGCACCGAGGCCGACGCGTCGAAATCGAGCTTCAGCTTCCCCTCCTTCCCCTTTTTCGTGGTTATGACTATGACTCCGTTCGCCGCCCGGCTGCCGTATATCGAGGCCGAGGCCGCGTCCTTCAGAATCTGGACCGATTCTATGTCGCCGGAGTTGAGCTCGTGCATTCCGGCCTTGGTCGGGACTCCGTCTATGATGTAGAGCGGGTCGTTGTCGTTCAACGTCCCGATTCCCCTGATGCGGATGGTCGCCGCGCCGGACGGAGAGCCGTCGGCGGAGATGTTCATTCCCGGAATCTGCCCCTGAAGAGCCTTCATCGGGTTGTTCTCGTTGCGTTTGGAAAGCTCGTCGACGTTCACCACGCTTATCGCGCCGGTGAGGTCGGACTTGCGCTGCACGGTGTACCCCGTGACCACGACCTCGTCAAGGAGACGGGTGTCGAGCCGCATCACGACCTTCATCTCCGGAGCCGCGTCCTCGGTCGTGTCGGAGAATCCGATGCAGCTGAACAGCAGCTTCGCACCGGGGCTGACTTCAAGCGAGAAATTTCCGTCCACGTCCGTGGAGACTCCGTTGGCGGTGCCCTCCTCGATGACGGCGGCGCCGGCGACCGGCTCCCCGTCCGCGTCCGTCACGAGACCGCCCGCCCTGAAGTTCTGGGCGAGGGCTGCGGAGGTCATTAGCGAAAGCGACAGCAGTGCGGTCGCGGTTCTGATTTTCGGACTCATCGGTAGTTATCAGTTTGCAGTTGTTCTGCGGCAAAAGTAGTCAACGGACTGCAAGAAAGACGATTCCGTTTATTTCAAAGCAGCGGACAAATGTCCGATGCAACAAATGTCATATTTTTCGAACGATTTTGACAGGCCTCCGCCCCGCGCCCAGGACGGATTTTCCCGTGCGGCACCGGACTTTTCTCCCCGGGGCGCGTCCTACCTCTTCGGGTTATGGCCGAACTTGATACGGTAGCACTTCGTGAAATACGCCGGACTCTGGAAGCCCACTTCGTAGGCGATTTCCGACACGTTGCGGGCGGTCGTCCTCAGCAGATGCGCCGCCTTGTCCAGACGCGCCTCCCGGATGAAC
This sequence comes from Candidatus Gastranaerophilales bacterium HUM_1, assembly GCA_963646585.1. Taxonomy (GTDB): domain Bacteria; phylum Bacteroidota; class Bacteroidia; order Bacteroidales; family UBA932; genus Cryptobacteroides. Next base: position 8,192 of record CAVIXF010000082.1, read on the forward strand.
TCCACCGGGGACATCCCCGTGAGATCTTTCACCTTGCGATAGAGCTGCGCCCGGGACAGATGGAGCTTCTCGCCGAGCGACTCCACGGAGAACGACGGGTCGGAAAGATTCTCGTCGATCACCGTGTGGAGCCTTACGGGGAAGGAGTCGCTGAGCGAGACCGCCGTCTTCTGGAGGGCGGAAGTGCGGTCGAGAGCCGCCTGAAGATTGCTCCGCCCCTCCACTATCCCCTTATAGTCAATCATCTCCCGGACAAGAGCCTTCGCGACATTGGCGTTGTTCACCGAAAGCTCCAGCAGAGAGTGCTGCCTCTCATTCAGCTCCTCCTCGTCGAGAAGCTGCTCCACCGGGTCGATGGTCGAATCGAGCGGAGACTTCAGAGCCCGGCCTATGTTCTGATAAAGCTCGATTTTCGCGGTGAGCTCCTCCTGCGCCTTCTTTCTCCGGTAGAAGGCGAAAAGGGACAGGCCGGCCGTCACGGACATAGCCAGAATGAGAATCACGGCGATGAGGATGATGTAGATTTTCTGATGGCTGTACATCAGCACGTAACCGTTCAGCCTGGAATGCAGCTGCTCCAGCCGCTGCTGCTCGCGTATTATCTCATCGCTCTGGAGCATAACAACTTTAGCGTTCTCTGCGGTCACGATTGCGGAGGGGAACTTTATCTCACGGGGAATCTCCCGCCCTTCGAGCAGGTCCACGGCAGCCTTC
>CAVIXF010000083.1:0-8855 GCA_963646585.1 Candidatus Gastranaerophilales bacterium HUM_1
CTTATGTAACTCTGCGCCCTCGGCATTCTTACGACTCCGCCCCGGCGGCGCGGTTCTCTCCTTTTGTCCGGAATGCTGATGTCTGAAACTCGATACATATCGGTGATTGTGCCGCTCAAACTGGAGTGGGAGCCGGTCTATGCCCTTCCGAAGGGGGTTCGCGTCCGCCCGGGGGACCGTGTCAGAATTAAATTCGCCGGGGGGGAATATGTCGCTGCGGTGAGCGGAACGGACATATCCCCTACGACCGGAGAGGACAAGATCCGGTGCATAGAGGAGGTTCTGGAGGGGCGGAGAATCTCCGCAGAGGAGATCGGGTTCTGGAGACAGGTCGCATCCTATTATATGTGCACGGTCGGGGAGGTCTACAAGATGGCCTGCCTGCCGTTGAGAGACGCGGAAAGCGGACGGAAGAAGCCTGCGGCGCGGAAATCCGGGAAGAAAGTGGCTGACGGGGGGATGGACTCCGGGGCGGAGAGAGGCGGCGCGAAGGCAGGAGATGAGAAGTCCCCCGTGGCGGCCGAGACGGGGGGACACGGCGGAGCTGACGGGGCGGACGGAGACCGGACGGACGGCGGGACGGACGGAGACCGGACGGACGGCGGGACGGACGGCGGGACAGGAGGAGACCAGCTGGCGGCCGGGACTGCGATTGAGCTGACTCCGGCGCAGCGCAAGGCCTGCGGGGAAGTCAGGAAGGCGTTCGCGGACGGCAAGCCCGCCCTGCTCCACGGGGTGACAGGCTCGGGCAAGACCGAAATCTACAGCTGTTTCGCACGGGAGGCGCTCGCCGCCGGGAAGAACGTGCTCTACCTCGTCCCGGAAATCGCGCTCAGCCGCCAGCTGGAGGAAAGGCTCTCCGCCTATTTCCCGGGACGGCTGCTCTGCTACCATTCCGGGCTTCCGCTTCCAGAAAGGCGAAAGGTGACAAGAGCCGTGGCGGCCGGCGGGAGCGGGGCGGACAAAATCGGGGCAGACAACTTGAACGGATGCTCCGGCGGGAACTTCTCTGACAAAAGCGTGACTGACAACTTGAACGCAGGCTCCGGCAAGGGCGGGGCTGACAACCCAGGCACGGACGGACCCGGCGTTGAGAAAGGACTGAACGACGGCGGTCCGAGCGGCGGTTCCACAATGCCTTATATCGTGCTCGGGACGCGCTCCGCGCTGTTTCTTCCGCATCACGACCTGGGGCTCGTCATCGTCGACGAGGAGCACGACAGCTCCTACAAGCAGGACGCGCCCGCCCCGCGCTACAACGGGCGCGACGTCGCCCTGATGCTCGCGGCGGCGCAGGGATGCCGTGTCCTGCTCGGCTCCGCCACCCCGTCGTTCGAATCCCTCTACAACTGCGCCTGCGGACGGTTCCGCGAGGTGCGGCTCAGCGAGCGGTTCCACGGAGACGGAGACACGGAGGTCGTCGTCATAGACACAGGAGCGGAAAGACGGAAACGCGGGATGGTCGGCTCGATATCCCGCAAGCTCATCGCCCTTCTCAAGAAGACTTTCGACTCCGGAGGACAGGCTATGGTTCTCCGCGCCAGAAGGTCATACGCGACGACGGTGCAGTGCAGCGAGTGCGGAGCCATCATACGCTGCCCGCACTGCAATGTCAGCCTGAACTGGCAGAAGTCACGCGGGCGGCTTGTCTGCAACCACTGCGGCTACTCCGCGCCCTGGTCCGAGCACATCCCGCACCTCCGCCCGGAGACGCCGGAGGAGAATATGTGCGACGGGAAGCTGACCGCATTCGGGGCGGGGACGGAGAAAATCGAGGAAGAGCTCGCGGCGATATTCCCGGAACGGACAATCGCCCGGCTCGACTCCGACACGAGCGCGAAGACCGGATGGCAGAAACAGGTGCTCAAGGACTTCGCGGACAAGAAGATAGACATTCTCCTCGGCACCCAGATGCTGACCAAGGGCTTCGACTTCGACAATCTCAGCCTCGTGGCCGTGATTCAGGCGGACTCGCTGCTCGGGCAGCAGGACTTCAGGGCTGACGAGAAGGCGATGCAGCTGCTCGAACAGTTCAGGGGGAGATGCTCGCGGCGCGGGCAGAAAGGCGTTTTCGCCATCCAGACCGCGCAGGCGGAACACCCTGTCTATCAAATGCTTCTCAAAGAAAACGCAGTCTCCCGCAGAGACCGCGCACAAATGCGGGAAAGCGCGGCATCGGCCGGAGGCGGCCCGCAGATGCCGGAAGACACGGCATCTGCCGGGAACTGCGCTGGTACGCCCCTCACCGGAAGCGGTTCGCAAATACAGGAAAGAGTTTTTTCTTCCGGAGGCGGCCAGCAGACGCCGGCCACCGCAGAAGCCTACCGGACGCGGCTGCTGGAAGAACGCCGCGCATTCCGCTATCCGCCGTACACGCGGCTGATCAACATCATCCTCAAGGACGAGAAGGCCGACAGGCTTGACAGGCTTGCGGAGACGCTCTCACTGACGCTCCGCAACGCCGGCGCGTTTCCCGGCAACGGCGTGGGCGTCACTCCCCCGTTCGCCCCTGCGGTCGACAAGGTCAACGACGAATATGTCCGGATCATAAGGATCAGCCTGCCGAAGGACAAGCGGCTCGTGGCTAACAAGGAGCGGCTCGGCGCTCTTGTGCGGGGGTTTGCTGCGGAACGGAAGTATGACGGGCATATAGCCCTCGATGTCGACCCTATCTGAGGGGGTGCATAAAGGGCGGTCTGCCGCGTTGCAGGCCTCTCCATAATCCTCACAACCAAAGGTTGCTCCGGTTATGGCTCACTTCACCGTCCGACAAGGACGTTGAGCTGGTCGGGGAGGCGGGTGACGGAGACCGGGATGTTGCCGATGACCTCGCCGTCGATTTCGACCAGCGGGCCCGGGCCTCCGAGCGGCTCGATGCGCAGAGCAGAGCAGCGTGCGGAAATCAGCTCCGGATTGGAAGATAGCAGATTGCCCGAAAAAAGCGACGGCACGGCGCGGATAATCTTGAAAATGGGGAGGACTGGGATGACCGTGACGTCAAGCAGCCCGTCATCGACCACTGCACCGGGCACCTGGATCATACCGCCGCCGGAATATTTCCCGTTTCCCATCGCAATCGAGAGCGCGTCCCCCTCGAACACCGTCAGTCCGTCAGCCACCACCCGGCAACGGAACGGCCTGCACTTCAAGACATTGCTCACCAGCACCTTGAGATAGAGAATCTTGCCGCTCTTGCCGGAGTTCTTCTCGAAATTCACCCGGTTGCACACGTTCGCGTCAAAGCCGACCCCGCCGATGTTCGCCATATAGGAGACCACTTCCGCCGAAGTCCCGTCGTCCCTGCCGTCAATCCGGAACACGTCCTGCCGGCCGAAAGAGCCGCCTTTCATCAGATTCACTATGGACGCGCTGTCGTGCGGCACTCCGAGCGTCTTGATCCAGTCATTGCCCGAGCCTATGGGAATAACCCCGAGGGTGAACTCCGAAAGCCGCGCCGGAGCGTCTCCGGAAAGCGTCGAGGCCACGGCTGACATCTCCACATAGCGGGCGATTCCGTCCAGGACCTCGTGCACCGTCCCGTCCCCGCCGACTGCGAGAAACCTGCGATAGCCCGCCTCGCAGGCCTTCATCGCGATTTCAGTGGCGGCGGACTTGCTCCAGGTCGTCCTGTATTCGTATTCTATCCTGTTCTCCTTCAGAAGAGCCTCGGCTTTCGGCCACTCCGAAACGGTCTTTCCCGAACCCGCATTGGGGTTCACCACGGCATACCAGACTTTATCGACTGAAAGCATATATCTGACTCGTTTTGATTCCGACTGTATTCCGGTTCAAGCTTCCCTTACATATATCGCATCCCGGTTCAAGCTTCGCTTATATTATCCGGTTCAAGCTTCGTTTATATGTAATAAAGTGCCCGGGCATATCCCCGTTTTCACTTTTCCCGGCGACAAAAGTAAGAAATAAAAACAAGTCGGAGCAGATTTGCCCAGGATTTTTGAGTAATTTTTGGGATTGCCGAAGAAAAGGATTCAAAATATTTTCGTAATTTTGCGGAATATGCGCCCGCGCCCCGATTCTCCGGAAGAGATTGAGGGGAACGGGAGAAACAATTTCGGGGATATAGCCATAAAGGCTTCAAGGACAGCATTTTATGACACCCGGGCATCGCAACCGCGAAACATTGGAACACTAAAATATTTTAGGATAGGGAACACTTATGGGAAAAGTCATAGCCATCGCGAACCAGAAGGGAGGAGTCGGCAAGACCACGACCGCGATCAACCTTGCGGCATCTCTCGCCGTTCTCGAAAAGAACGTGCTGATAATCGACGCCGACCCTCAGGCGAACACGACCTCAGGTCTGAACTTTTCGCCGGAAAGCGGGGAGAAAAGGACGCTCTACGAACTTATGATCGGGGAGCGCAAAGTGGAGGACGTATTGATTCAGACGGAGATAGCCAAGCTCCAGATGATCCCCTCGAACATCAACCTCGTCGGGGCTGAAATCGAAATGCTCGGCGCGGACAACCGCGAGTCCATCCTGAAGAACGCGCTGAAGCCGGTCAGAGACGACTACGACTACATAATCATCGACTGCTCCCCTTCCCTCGGGCTCATCACGGTGAACTGCCTCACGGCGGCGGACTCGGTGATGATTCCCGTGCAGCCGGAGTTCTTCGCGCTGGAGGGCCTCGGGAAGCTGCTGCAGACCATCCGCCTCGTGCAGGGCGGCGTCAATCCGGGGCTGACCATAGAGGGCTTCGTCGTCACGATGTACGACGGCAGGACCAAGGTCCACAACCAGGTGGTGGAGGAGCTGAAAGGGCATTTCAAGGATATGGTCTTCAACACCATAATACAGAGAAACATACGCTTGAGCGAGGCTCCTTCCCACGGAAAGCCGATCATACTTTACGACGTGATCTGCAACGGAACGGTGAACTACCTCAATCTCGCGAAAGAGGTGCTCGAACGCAACGGCGACTCCGTCGAATCGGGCGTCCTCAAGAAATAGACGCCGCCCCGGATTCAGAAACGGCGGGAAGAAGTTCCCGCATCATTAGCAAGAAGTTCCTGCGTCATAAGAACAGAAAAGAAATTAAGGAATATGCCAACGAAACCGCAGAGAGGATTGGGCAGAGGCCTCGGGGCGCTGCTCGGGGAGGGAGTCAACATCGACAACATACGCAAGCCGGTGGGCTATGTCAACAAGGAGGTCGTGAGCACCGACACCCAGCCGAAGGACACGGCCGACATCCTTATGATTCCGGTCGACCTCATCGAGCCGAACCCGTTCCAGCCGCGAATGACCTTCGACCGCGAGGCTCTTGAGGAACTCGCCGACTCGGTTAGGACGCTCGGGCTCATCCAGCCTATAACCGTAAGGAGGAAATCCGCCGACAGATACCAGATCATAAGCGGGGAACGGCGGTTCAGAGCCTGCAAGATAGTCGGGATGGAGATGATCCCGGCATACGTCCGGAACACCGACGACCAGGGGATGCTCGAAATGGCGATTGTCGAGAACATACAGAGGGAGAACCTCGACCCGATCGAAGTCGCTATGAGCTACCGCCGCCTCATCGAGGAGTGCAACCTCACGCAGGAGCAGATGGCGCAGAGGGTCGGCAAGAAGAGGGCTTCCGTGACGAACTGCCTCCGCCTGCTGAAGCTGCCCGCCAAAGTTCAGCACGACCTCAAGGTCGGCCAGGTCAGCGTAGGGCACGCCAAAGTCCTGCTCGGAGTCGAAGACCCTGAAGTACAGGAGGTTCTCTGCGACCTCATAGTGAAGGAGGGGCTGTCCGTCCGCCAGCTTGAGGAGAAGATCCGCAAATTCGAGAACGACGGGAAGAAGGTCAGGGAGGAGGAACAGGCGCAGGATCTTCCGGACGAATGGTTCCGGATGCTCGAAGTCTTCGGGAAATATTTCAACAACAGCATAAGCCTCAAGCGCACGGGGAACGGGAAAGGGACTATGACGGTGCATTTCTCCTCCGACGACGAGGTCAAGGCGTTCCTCGACGCTCTGGAAAAGTCTAATCTGTAGCGTCTCCGTCCCGCGATGAGAAAGATTTCCCTCTGCATATCGGCTGCGGTCGCGGCGGTTCTGCTGTGCGCCGTCGACGCGAAGGCGCAGTTCAAGGAAGAGGCTTTCCGGCAGAACTACAACGACTCCACCGCGACGGAAAAGGCGGACACAACGGACAAGATTTTCTCCTTCAAGGAGCTTTTCAGAGGGCTCGGGCACAAGAAGGAGATTGACGTCGGGACGGTCTTCGGCGGTGCGCTGATATTCCCAGGCTCCGGCCAGATCTACAACAGGGACTACTGGAAACTGCCCGTGATCTACGGAGGGATCGCCGCCTGCGCGGGTGTGGGGGGCTATTACACACATCTCTACAAGACTTCGCAGGCGGACGGCTCGCCGAACGCGAAATACAGGAACACCGCCGCCTGGCTGTATGCCGGAGCCGGCCTGATATACTGGGGTTCGATTATGGACGCGGTCGCGTTCTACCCCTCGACCGGAAAGCCGAACCCGGGCAGAGCCGCCCTCTACTCCGCGCTGCTCCCCGGTCTGGGACAGGCCTACAACGGCGAGTACTGGAAGATTCCGGTCTACTACACCGGGCTTATGACTTCGGGCTTCTTCATCTGGAACAACAGCATCAACTACAAGAGGTTCAAACGGATACACAACGAGGCGACGAACACGGAGGTGACGTACACCGGCCCGGTCACGGCGGATCAGGCGAAGTACTACAGGGACTCCTACCGCCGTCTGAGGGACTACTCGATTCTGGCGCTCGGCCTGGTCTATGTCCTTCAGATAATAGACGCGAATGTCTTCGCCTTTATGTACGACTTCGAGGTCAGCGACGACCTGAGCGTGAGGATGGAGCCGGCGGTGCTGACCCCGGACAACGCCTTCGCGATGCGCACTCCGGACAGCGTCTCCGGAAGCGCCGCCGTCGGGATGAGGATAGGCCTCCGGTTTTGAGACTCCGGGGACAGGTCTACTTTCTCAAGAGATTCCGCCCCGGATGACTGATTAAGAGAATGTTATGAAAAGAAGAAATATAAGATACGCGGTCATTCTGGCCGCAGCGCTCCTCTGGGCGGGGGCCGAAGCGGAGGCCCAGTATTTTGACCTGCCGGAAATCGTGGAGAACAACGAGGACAATCCGGACAGGCACAAGTCCAAGGAGGACAGCCTCGAACTCACCTTCAAGGCGGACAGCCTTCAGGGGCGGCACACGATAGACAGCCTTCTCATAGAGTTCTACGGGCGCAACAAGGTGATGGAGTTCACGACTTTGGACGACCTCGACACCACCCGGGTGCGCTACACCTCGCAGGTGTCGGACTCCGTCTTCGTCAGGAGACTTGAGGGGATATATTCGTTCATACCGTTGAATTTCAACGACATAGTCAAGAACTACATAATCCTCTATTCGGAGAAGATGCCGAAGCAGATGGGGCGGGTCATCGGGCTCGGGAACTACTATTTCCCGATTTTCCAGGCGACGTTCAACCGCTACGACATCCCGGAGGAGCTGAGGGCGATGGCCGTGGTGGAGTCGATGCTGAAATATGACGCGATGTCGAGGGTCGGAGCGAGGGGGATATGGCAGTTTATGTACTATTCCGCAAAGAAATATGACCTGACAATCAACTCATTCGTCGACGAAAGGCTCGACCCGGTGCTGGCGGTCGACGCGGCGGCGCGCTACCTCAAGGACTCGTACGACGTGTTCGGAGACTGGCTGCTGGCGATAGCCTCCTACAACTGCGGCCCTGGGAACGTGAACAAGGCGATGAAACGCTCCGGAAAAAGCGACTTCTGGGGCATATACAGCTACCTCCCGCGTGAGACCCGAGGCTATGTCCCGGCGTTCATCGGGGCTCTGTACGCGCTGAACTACTACAAGGAATGCGGAATCACGCCGGAGAAGGTGGAGATTCCGACGCAGATCGACACCATTCATATCAACAAGATGATCCATCTCAAGCAGGTGAACGAACTCGCCGGCGTGCCTATGGACGTGCTCAAGGTGCTGAATCCGCAGTACACCCACGAGATAGTGCCCGGGAGCCGGGAGAAGGAGTACGTGTTGAGGATTCCGGCGAGCTACACGAACGACTTCATAGCGGTGGAGGACAGGCTGCATCTCCACAAGGCGGACGTTCTGCTCAATCCGGTGACAATCAAGAAGATAAAGGACGGCGGAGACGGACAGAGAATCGCCTACAAGGTGAAGAGCGGCGACTGTCTCGGCACGATAGCCGCACGCCACCACTGCACCGTCGGCCAGATTCAGAAGTGGAACAACCTCAAGGGCACGAACATCCGCGCCGGGCAGACGCTGTACCTCTACCGGGGTGGCGGAAAGTGAATTGAGAGGAGGAGTCGGAGCTCGGCTTTGGAGGGCTTGCGCTTCGAGGGGCGCATAAGGAAATAGTCGGTGTACGAGGCCCTCACCGCGAACTTCATACGGGAGGACAGCCTCCAGTTCGTGAAAAACGACGCCCACACTCCCCTGCCGTAGATTGCCGGCACATTGAAACGACCCGGGATGTCGTGCTCATAGACATAGATCCGGCCGGCCCATTCGTCGACGCTGAAAATCCCGGCGCGGAGATATACCGACAACTTCCTGTCTATCAGGCAGCTCTGCTCCGCGAAAACCACCAGTCCGCATTTACCGCAGAAGCTGAAGCATCCGGTGAGCGAGGTCGCCCAGCTCCCGGCGTATCCGAGCACGATGTCGCCCCTGCAATCGAACACGCTGCTCCGCAATTCCTTGAGGTTCATCTTCTCACGCAGACGCAGTTTCAGACCCGACCGCGCCCCCCAACTGAAACGCCATATTCCGTCTATGCGGAGCTCGTCG
>CAVIXF010000084.1:0-8840 GCA_963646585.1 Candidatus Gastranaerophilales bacterium HUM_1
ATATTACAGCTCTCTCGGATGGCAGCGCTGCGGTGACAGCAAAAATCGACGATGTGGAGGCTCGATTCGAGGTGAACGTCAGTCCTGTAGAGAAACCGCTTGATGATCCGAAAATCGGCGATTATTTCTACTCTGACGGAACCTGGAGCGACGGCGGACTCGTCTCGATCAACTCCGACGGCACAGACCCGGTCTGGAAAGATCCTAAACCGGCTCCGACAGAGGGAAAGACTGTGATAGGAATCGTGTTCCAGACCGATAATGACAGGATATATGGAGAACTGAAAAGTGCAGGTTACACTCACGGTCTTGTGATAGGGACGGCTGAAGTTTACTCTTCCTACACACTTGACGATTCGTTCGGGTGCATTGGCGGATTACGGTATACGGGATATCGCTGGTACAATGACATTGCAGGGAAATATTGGACTGACAGAGTCGTGAAGTATTATCCCGGAGCGGAATTGAGGCAATGTCCGGTCTTCGACTTCGTCACGACAGACTACAGGCTGCCCGCTCCTGCCGGAACTTCCGACTGGTATGTCCCGGCATCGGGCGAACTCTGGGATTTCATCGCCAATCTCGGTGGGGATGAAATCGCGTCCTACCTGAAGTCCTACCGGGACTACGGAGCCGAATACGAGAGCTCGACGGAGACTATGGAGCAGGAGACCTTCGACATAACCAGACTTGATGAAAAGACATTGTCATACAATCTGCTTGACCGTCTGAACGTCTGCTGGTCGCTGGTTCCCCAGGCGCAGAGGGATGATCTCCGCTACATCTACGGGACCAAAGATGACTTGACATCCTGCCAGTTTATGTCATCTACGGTTTTTGTGAAGGGTGAGTCCTGCTGTATGTTTGCTTTCTCAAAGGACAACGGCTTCGCGTTCCAAGCAGGATGGCAGTACGGAGACAAGATGATATGCCACCCTGTTCTGGCTTTCTGACACGGAAACAGTATCAAATCAGGTTAAATATGAAAAAAACATTATTCGCAATCGCAGCAATCGCAGCCCTGTGCTGCTCGTCCTGCACCAAGAAGCTCGAAGACCGAGTAGGGGTTCTTGAGGAGAAGGTCGCCGCTCTGGAGACCAAGGTGAACGCCAATGTGACTACAATCGAGAAGCTTCTCACGGCTTCCGCGAAGGCCATAACCATCACTTCAGTCGTTTACGACAACGCCGGATTCTACGATGTCACTTTCTCCGACGGCAACACCGTCCGTGTGACGAAGGAGTCCCTCGTCGGAGTCAAGGAAGTGGGCGGAGTGCTCTACTGGACTCTCAACGGAGACGTACTCTACGACGACAACGGGGCGGCCATCCGGGTTGCGGACGCGGCGCCGGTGTTCAAGTTCGTTGACGGGGGCTGGATCGTCTCATACGACGGCGGAATTTCTTGGTCAGAGGTGACGATCGCCACGACTGAAATCGCCGTGACGCTGACGCAGACGGATGAGGAATATGTCTTTACAATCGGGGACGTGAACATCACCCTGTCGAAAGACCAGGTTTTCGCGATAAAGGTCGAGACTTATGCTTACAGGGTCGATCCGAATACCGAAATAGATTTCAACTACACGGTCACAGGCGCGGACGAGACGGTGAAGGTGCTCATCGAGGCCGTCGGAGTCGAGGCGTCGATTGACGAGGCGGCGCAGAAGGTCACGGTCAAGACCGGCGCTCTCATCGAGCCGGGCTATGTCCTCGTGAAGGCCGTCCGCAACAGTGACGGGAAATGGTCAGCGCAGTACATCAACATCAAGAAGGAACATTACGGAGCCTTCGGAGGGGTGATTGTAAGCGACGAAAACGAATATCTCAACTGGTAAAACTGAATGGATATGAAAAAGACAATATACATCGCAGCCGCGCTCATAGCACTGGCGGGCTGTTCAAAGAATGAAATCGCGCCGGAGACTGTCGGCGGTGCGGGCGACAACATCAACCTGACTCTCAAGGTCGATGACGGGACGACAAGGGCCGCGTTCGACGGAACGGATCACATCAAGTTCACCGAAGGCGACAAGTTCTATGCGGCGATTGCAAAGACGGACAACCCTACAAAGGCGATTCCTGTAGCCACCTCTGACAAATCTGCGGCTACAAAATACTACTCCACTTTCAAGCTGGCGGACGCCGCTGCGGCTGAACCGACATTCACCGGAACCATCTACAGCATCACTGAAGCCAACAAGGCGGACGAATATTGCCTCTACGGCGTGTTCCCGAGCGATGCCCTTTACACCCTATATCTTACTACAGATGATCCAGGCGGAGACGATATCACCAACTGGGTCGTGACTCTTCCGGATGACCAGTCGGCCGCCACTCAGGAGTCCTGGGCGCCGAAGGCAAATGTGATGGTTCTCCAACCGACCACCGTTAAATACAACGAGAGCGCAAAATACGAATATAAAACCGGAATCGAATACAATTCAACCAGCGACGAGTCGGTAAAGTTCGCCCATCTGTTCGGCTACGGGAAAATCAATTTCGCAGGTGTTCCGGAGGATTATGCGGATTGCATCGTCAAGTCCGTTTCCATCAAGGCTGTTGGCGAAGACAATGTGATTGCGGGTCGTTTCAATGTCGATCTGACCAAAGAGGTGGGAGACTATGAACTCACCCCTTATGCCAACAAGAAGGATGTCATCACGCTTAAAGGTGACGGCAAAACCGCCATTAAGGATTATGTGGCCTGGTTCGCGGCAAAGCCGGGCAATTTCGATGTGGACATCACTGTGACTACGACAAGGGCGGTTCTCACATTCGAGACACGTCACGGCCTCGAAATCAATGCCGGGTGTATCGCGACGCCTACAGTTCACTACAAGGGTGCTGATGCGTGTGAGAATCTCGATGTGGCGATAGCTGAGGGCTCGTCTTGGTCTATGAGCAAATTCTCGTACTCCCAGTGCATCTCTAACAAAGGTAGTGTTGCCTGGGGCGACGAAGGAATGGACAAGATGAATTTCGGTCTTACTTTCCCTAACGGGGAGAAAGACGCCGCAGGCAGCTATATCTACTCATCCGGCAATTACAAGCAGAAACTTGCCACCGTGAAGGTAAGCAGTTTGGTTCTTGCCTCTGAAGCGTATTTCAGCGGAATGAAGGCCGTGAAGATGAATCTGGGTATTAACACTGCGGATGTCACCGCTGACTTCACGGTAAGCGTGGTCAACGGAGCTAAAACCACGCAACTCGGCAAGGTGACAGTCACAGGAAACGGCTCAAGCACTGACGGACAGAACTACTATTTCAACACCACTGCGGAAAACGGAACAGGGGCTCTCGTCCTCACTGTTGACAATTTCTCTACGACAGAAAAATACTGCATCCCTTATCTCGGAAGCATAGTGATAAATCCGGCTCCTGAGATTGTTCTGGGCGAGACGGCTCTCAAAGTGGAAAAGACCTCCGGAACTACAGGCATAGACTGTACGGTCAATGCCGCCACCGGCGACCCGACTGTCACTGTGGCTGCGGATGCGACATCCTGGCTCTCCGCAAATTATGCAGACGGCAAGATCAATGTCACAGTCACGGAAAACACCGGAGCGAAGAGGACGGGAGTGATAACCGTCAAGGCAGTAGGTTTCGCTGAATCCACGGAGACAATCACTGTCACGCAGAAGAGTGCGACGGAGGTGGAATACAAACTTACGGTCACCGCCGCCGATGTGAAGAAAGCCGTTGAAGCGGCTCTTGACGGTCAGAGCGCGACTGACGAGTATATTCCGCTTGCGGCAACATTCAAAGCAAAATCGGCTGACGAAAAGAGTGAATTAGATGTTCCGGTTACATTCACTTATATCAATTACTCACTTGCCACGGACGAGTGTTTCACCGTCGCATCCAAGGCGTATAATAAATTGTCTGAGATTAAATGTACGACCGCCGTCGGCATCATCTCGAAAGTTGTAGTTGTCGCGGACTATTATAGCCAAGCCTCTGCTTGGGGGAAATGCAGCATTCAGCTTTCATCTGACGGGAAAACTTGGGGCTATGCTTCGGCAGATTATGTTAAAGACGGTGATGTATATTATACCAGCACCGCTCTCAATGAGGATGAAACCAAGACTTGGTTCAACATTAAAACTCCAGATTACATTCAATATCTGAAGGTGAAGAGCTTCGAAGTGACTTTCGTAGTTGACTAATTGATTCTGAATGAAAAGAAATTTCATCAAAGAATATTTCAAGGCGGTTGTGGTTGCGGTTTTTGCCGCAGCCACAATTTCCGCTTGTGAAAAAGGATCTGCGGCGGCGGGTGCTGAAAGCTATGACAGCGAGATACATCTGACGGCGGAGTCGAAAATCGTCTCGGTGGATGCCGCCGAGTCGGAGTTCACCGTGAGCTACACTGTCACGGGGGCGAAGCTGAATCAGACCGTGACGGCCGAGGTCGGAGCGGAGTGGCTGAGTCTCGTGGTGGAGGGAGACGGCTGGTCGCCGGCGGGTGTCATCTCCAAGTCGGCCGCTACTGTCGTCCGTTCGCTTAAGTTCAAGGCGGCGGTGAACGAGTCGGCGGGTTCGCGCACCGGTTCCGTGACTTTCAGGCTGGACGGCGCGAAGGATGTGAAATGCACCGTCATACAGGCCGCCAATCCGGACTATGTGGTCAACAGCCAGATGACCTTCACCCTTGACGTGACTGACATCGAGGAGGCCTCCGTGCGCTTCACCGTCGCTCCTTCGATGTCGGATTCCTACTACCTCTACGCTTTCGTGAAGAAGGCGGCTTATGACTCCTACGGCGGGAACTATGTGGCGATGACCGTAAAGGAGATTCAGGACTATGCCAAGGAGTACGAGGAGAAATATGAAACCGGGTTCGTCCTCAAGAACCGTCTGTACAAAGGCTATGTCTCCACGACGGCGTCGGGGCTTGACCCGGACACGGACTACTGCCTTGTGGCCTTTGACATCACGCTCGGCTACGGCTACAGCGGCAATGTCGCGGTGAAGGAGTTCAGGACGAAGGCCGTGCCGCCGTCATCGGACGCATTCGCAATCACTTACGACGACTTGACCGGAATCGTGATGTTCACTCCTGCGGCGACAACAAGCGGAAGTTACTGCATCGGCGTCACCGCATTGGAGACATGGGAGGCCGCCAAGGCTCCGAGCGTGCTTGTGAGCAACTACATATCCAATGCGAGTCCTGCGGCATACAGCGTGTCCGACGGGGCGAGGGGACTTCCTGTCGGGAGCTATTCTGATGTGACAAGCGGGGAATATGTCGCTTTCGCATTCACCTACAACCAGACCACGGGAAAGGCGTCCAACATCGCGTGGCTGCAGTTCACTGTAAATAAATAATATGAGCAATCGTCATATCTTCAGAATGATTTTTTCGGCGGGGCTGTGTCTTTCAGCCCTGCTTTCCTGTGACAAGCAGAACGGAGGCGCGGAGGAGAACTACGACTCCTCTTTCGTCATTGAGGGGAATGTCCTGAAAGCGGGAATCGACGGAGGATCGTTCACCTGCGAGTACCGCATCTCCGGCCCGCAGGAGGGGCGGAAGGCGAGCGTGGAGCCGTCGGCGGACTGGATTGAGGTCGGCTCGGTGTTCGCCTCGGAGTTAAGCATCCGTGTGGCGCAGAACAACACCGGGAAAGACCGCACGGGAGAGGTGCGTCTGTCCTGCGACAAGGTGAAGCCGGTGAAAATAAGCATAATACAGAGCGGAAGCAAATCCGATGATCCGATTTACAAGAACTACAGAATCACCGTCAGCGACATCACCACGACATCCTGCCGCATCGAAATCGTTCCGGTCAACGCCGCGAAGACCTATTCTTGGGCGATAGTGCGCAAGACGGACTATGACGGCGGTGTGCCGGAGAACTGTATCAAGGCGAGGATAGATGAGATAGAAGGGAATGCGGCGAAGTACGGGACATCTCCGAGCGCGGGTCTCCAGAGCGGAAATCTCGACACGGATAAGTTGACTCAGAAATATTCGCTCTACGACCGCACGGACTATTATGTCATCGCATTCGACCTCGCCTATGACGAGTCGGCTAAGACATTCAGCTACAGCGGGGACATCGACCTCGTGGAGTTCCGCTCGGCGTCGGCTCCGGCCTCTTCGATGACATTGACGATCAGGCAGAACGGAGATCTCCTGACGGTGTCGTCAAGCAGCTCCACCGACACTTTCGTCTGCCACTATATGAAGAAGGCATATTGGGACGAACTTGACTCTCCTGATTACGCGGCGCACATCTATGTCTCCACTATGCAGAGCTTCAGCGCATTGGAGCTTCAGAAAGGAAGCTGCGTCATCGACCTGTCCGAGGATAAGGATATGGTGAGGGGGGAGAAATATGTCGTCTTCGCGGTCGGCTACCACAGCGGAACTTCCGACAGCGGACTGACGACCGAAGTCAAATACCTTGAGTTCACCTATTGAAGAAACCATTTGTGAGGGGCGGCAGAACCTGCCGTTTCCGGCGATGTGATGAAGAATGTGAAACTTAAAAGCTTAGATATGAATGGTTTCAAAGATTATTTCAAGTTAATTTTGCCGCTCGCGGCGGCGGTCGCCGTGACGGCGGCCTGCACCAAGGAGAGCGGGACGGAAGACGGGGCAGAGTCCGGGAACGGACCGATTGTCATCAACGAGGGCGTCGGGAACATCGTGAACGGCGAACTTCTGATCAAAGTCAAGCCGTCTTCCACGAAGTCGGCCGGAAGCGCGGAGGACGCGAAGACCGGCACGATGGAAATCTCGGAGATTCTTGCGCAGAACGGGCGTTTCTCCCTTGAGAGGCTTTTCCCGGAATGCGGCAAATTCGAGGCGAGGACTAAGGCGGAAGGGCTTGACCTCTGGTATGTGGCGAGTTTCGACAGGAAGCTCGCGTCTTCGGAGGTGGTGCGCCAGCTCAGGAAGTGCGGTTCGATTGAGTGCATCGAATACTCGATCGCCCCGACCCTCGCCGACGACTGGTCGGCACCGTTCTCCGCAGTCCCGGCGAAGCTGAACGAGACCTCCGCCACGACATCCTCCGCATCACCCGCAGCATCAGCTCCGGCCTCGTCCCTCTCCTCCGTTTCGCGCCACGGTTCCTTCCCTTTCGACGAGAGCGAGGAGGCGCGGCAGCGGCAGTGGCACTACAACAACACCGGCTCGGTGTTCGGAAAGACGAGCCTTGCGGGGGCGGACGCAGACGTGTGGGCCGCGTGGAATCTCTCAAAGGGCGACCCTGACGTGATTGTGGCGATAATCGACCAGGGCGTGAAATGCGACCACGTGGACCTCTCCGCGAATATGTGGGTGAACAGCGGCGAAATCCCGGGCAACGGCATCGACGACGATGGCAACGGCTACATCGACGATGTCAACGGGTTCAACTTCATCGACAACAGCGGCACGATAACCACCTCGCAGACCCTCTCCCACGGCACTCACGTGGCCGGGACGATCGCGGCGGTGAACAACAACGGCAAAGGCGTGAACGGAATAGCCGGCGGCTCGGGGAACGGGGACGGAGTGAGGATAATGACCCTCCAGAGCCTCGGCAGCAGCGACAGCGGCAGTTCCGGCGCGGGCATCGGCGGCACGGTGCGGGCGATGAAATACGCGGCCGACAACGGCGCGGTCATCTGCCAGAACAGCTGGGGCTACAACCAGAAACTCAGCTGGAACGCCTGGACTCGCAGCACCTTCGGCGCACTGAGGCGTGCGATGGACTATTTCATCAAATATGCCGGCGTCGATGAGAACGGCGAACAGAGCGGCCCGATGAAGGGCGGAATCATCATATTCGCCGCCGGCAACGAGGCAGTCAGCTACCCGTCCTACCCGGCCGCCGACGAGAATGTCGTGAGCGTCGCGGCGCATTCCTACGCCGGAAACGCGGCGATTTACACCAACTACGGAAGCTGGGTGGACATTTCCGCTCCGGGCGGAGACACCTATGTCGACAGCCAGTACGGCGGAGTTTACAGCACCATAGTCGGCGAAGGAGGGAAGTCGGATTACGGATATATGCAGGGCACTTCGATGGCCTGCCCGCACGTGAGCGGGGCCTGCGCCCTCGCCGTGTCCTACTACTACGGAAAAGAGAAGCGCAAGGGGCTCACCCCGGACAAGCTCAAGGCCGCGCTGCTGAGTTCGGCCGCGCCTTTCAGCGGCTCGCTCTCATCCGCCTACGAGGGCAAGATGGGGGTCGGGAAACTCGACACCTACAACTTTCTCCGCTATATGGACTTCCTCGATGAGATTCCGGGACGCGACGTCGCGGCGGGGGAGACGGTCAGCATAAATCTGACGGCATATTTCCCTTCACTCCAGGCGGTTTCGTTCAGCGTTTCGGACTCTTCCGTCGTCGAAGTCTCCCTTTCCGGGGAGGAGCTCGTCATCAAGGGGCTTGCGGCGGGGAAAGCCGTTGTCACCGTGTCCAACGGCGGCTCTCTTTACAAGGAAATTGAAATCACAGTCAAATGAAAAATATCAAGAAATTATTGTCCGCGGCAGTGATTGTCGCGGCGGTAAGCTCCTGTGCCAAGGAAAATGACGCCCCGCAGCAGACGGGGCGGCTCGCGGCCCCCGATGTCACCGTGACTGAAATCGGGCGCACCGGATTCACCGTCTCCTGGGACGCGGTGACGGACGCGGGTTCATATTCCTACACCTTCAACGGGGGAGAGGAGCAGACGACGAAGAACACGAGTCTGGCCTTTACCGGCCTTGAACCGTCCGTCAGCTACGTCTTAACGGTCAGGACGCTTCCGGGAAACAACGGGAACTACAGTGAGTCCCCTCTCGTGACGGTCCGCGTCATCACTGAGGAGACGGGGACGCTTGACGCTCCGGAGGCCGAG
>CAVIXF010000085.1:0-8748 GCA_963646585.1 Candidatus Gastranaerophilales bacterium HUM_1
AAAAAAGTGCGTGGGCTTTAAAAGGTTGAAAAGAGAGATAAGTCACGAACATTAAATAAGTTAGAATACTTGAGAAACATAAATGATTGATTATGCTGTATTTCGCTGACGCACAATATCTCTGGCTTCTGCTGCTCGTGCCGCTCTTTCCGGCGGTCTACGCCGTCTTCCGGCGGCTGCGGAAAAAGCGCGTGGCCGCTTTCGGCGACCCGGAGCTTGTAGGCCGGCTGATGCCATCCTATTCCGGCGCACGAGGCTGGTGGAAGGTGGTGCTCTTCACCGTCGGATTCGCGTTCTTCGCCGTCGGGATGTCCCGTCCGCTGATGGGCGCGAAAATCAAGGAGCACGAGACGAAGGGGGTGGAAGTGGTGATAGCCCTCGACGTCTCCAATTCTATGCTCGCCGAGGACTACTCGCCGAACAGGCTTGAGAGGGCGAAGCTCGCCATCTCGCGCATCGTCGACAAACTCCGTGACGACCGCATCGGGCTGATAGTCTTCGCTGGAAGCTCATACGTGCAGCTGCCCATCACGACAGACTATGTCTCCGCCAAGATGTTTCTCGGCTCTATTTCCACCGAGTCCGTGCCGATTCAGGGGACCGCGCTCGCGGACGCGATAAACACCGCCGCCCGCTCATTCAGCGCACAGAGCGAGAAGAGCCGTGCGATAATCATAATCACTGACGGCGAGAACCACGAGGACGACCCGGTGAAGGCCGCGAAACAGGCCGCCGAGACGGGGATAAGGGTCTACACCATAGGCGTGGGATCTCCGGAGGGCAAGCCGATTCCCCTCAAGGGCGGCGGTCTTATGAAGGACAGGAACGGCGACATCGTCGTGACCCGCCTCGACGAGAACGTCCTGAAGGAGATCGCCTCCGCCGGGAACGGGGCGTACGTCCGCGCCGGGAACAGCGAGTTCGGGCTCAACCCCATAATCGACGACATAAAGAAGATGGACGAGGAGAAGTTCAACTCCGTGGTCTTCGAGGAATATGACGAACAGTATATGTATTTCTTCGGAATCGCGCTCTTTTTCTTCACCGTCGGCTGTCTCATCGGGGAGAGGAGGACGAAATTCAGTCTCTTCGGGACGAAAAAATGATTTCAGGGGATATGTATTTGAAGGATACGAAGTTACGGAATATGTTCCTGACGGATATATGTCCGAAAGAATGATTCCCGGGGATATGTTCCTGTAAGGATATATATAAGGATATATATTTGAAGGGTATGATGTTATGATTATATGAATCCGAAGATATGGGAATGAAAAGATATGTTTTTCATATTTTGTCGCTGACGCTTGCGCTGGCCGTCCTCGCGCCCGTCTCCGTCGCCGCACAGACAGGGCGTAACGGAGCGAAGGACAGGAAGGATGTCAGACAGGGCAACCGCGACTACCGGAAGGGGAATTACAAGGAGGCCGAAATCGACTACCGCAAGGCTCTCGTGAAGGACTCCCTTTCCGTGGCGGCGAACTACAATCTCGCCGCCGCGCTCCACAGGCAGGGCGACGAGCAGGGGGCGATGCAGGCTATGCAAAAAATCGAGCAGGCCGCAGTGGAGAGCGGCTATGCCGCCGACTACTACTACAATCTCGGGGACGTCGCACTCGCGTCGAAGGACTACAAGACGGCAGTGGAGGCGTTCGCCAAGTCGCTGGTAGCCCGTCCGGACGACCTTGACGCGAAGGAGAACTACATCTACGCCCGCAAGATGCTTGAGAACCAGCAGCAGAACGGCGGAGGCGGCCAGGACGACCAGAATCAGGACAATCAGCAGAATCAGAACGGCGACCAGGATCAGAATAACGACAAGAACAAGGATCAGGACAACGACCGGAATAAGGATAATCAGGACAAGGACAAGCAGAACGGGGATAAGGACAATCAGGACAAGAACCGGAACGATGACGGGCAGGACGACAAGGGGCAGAACCCTCCGCAGGACAATCGGGACGGGCAGGGGCAGCCGCAGGAGCAGAAGATAAGCCCGCAGGCCGCGCAACAGATGCTCCAGGCAATACAGGCGAAGGAGAAGGAGACTCAGGACAAGGTCAATAAGGAGAAGGCGGCGGCGCTGAAAGCGCGACAAAAAGAAAAAAACTGGTAAATATTGTCTGAAAAGGCGCATTGCTTCGTTATGCTCCTCGGTGAAATCCTCACAACCTCAAGGTTGCTCCGGTTTCCCCTTCGTCGCAAGCCTTGCACTGCATCCTTTTCAGAACAATATTTAATAAGGAAAGGCGCATTGCTGCGTTATGCTCCTCGGTGAAATCCCGCAACCTTCAGGTTGCTCCGGTTTCCCCTTCGTCGCAAGCCTTGCACTGCATCCTTTTCAGAACAATATTTAATAAGGAAAGGCGCATTGCTGCGTTATGCTCCTCGGTGAAATCCCGCAACCTTCAGGTTGCTCCGGTTTCCCCTTCGTCGCAAGCCTTGCACTGCATCCTTTTCAGAACAATATTATAATAGAGGGCGTATAAGATATGGTTATGATGAGAAAAATAATGACTGCTCTGGTCGCGGCGGCGGTTTTCGCGTTCGCGGCGGCGGCCCAGACGTCGATTCAGGTGCAGACGCACAATGTCGTGGATCTGAATGAGCAGTTCAACGTGACGTTCGTGATCGAGGGCGAGAACTCCGCCTCGGACTTCAGCTGGGAGTGCCCGGCTGATTTCGACCTCGTATGGGGCCCGCAGAAAAGCTCCTCTTCGAGCATAAGCATCATAAACGGCAAGCGGACATCCTCGCGGCAGGTCTCCTACACCTACATCCTTATGCCGAAGGCGGTCGGAGAGTTCACCCTCCCGCCGGCCCACGCCAAGGTCAAGGGCGATGAAATCGTCTCCCGCCCGGTCAGCATAAACGTCATCAGGCAGGACAACTCGTCGCAGGGGCGGTCATCGTCAGGCTCTTCCGGGCAGAACTCCGGGGGAGTGCCGTCCGACCCGAGCGCGGCCGGAAGCCGGGGCGGCCGATACGGCGGCGGCAGTAACGGCGGCAGTGGCAGCGGGAACGGCAACGGCGGCAGCAATCAGAACGGCGGGAACAACGGGGCAGGCGGCAACGGCGGCTCCGCAGACAGAGGACAGGCGGCCTCCGGAGACATATTCCTCAACCTCTCACTCGACAGGACGAACGTCGTAATCGGACAGCCGGTCTACGCCACGCTCAAGATTTATCAGCGCGCCAGCCTCTCCGGATTCGAGAACGCCAGCTTCCCCTCATTCACCGGCTTCTGGAGTCAGGAGGTCGAAGCTCCTACCAACATCGAATTCACACGCGAGACCTACGACGGGAAGATTTACGAATCTGCGGTGCTCCGCCGCTACCTTCTCATCCCCCAGCAGACCGGCAAGCTCACCATCGAGCCTGCGGAACTTGTCTGCCTCGTGAACATACGCGTCCAGTCGCGCACCGGCAGCATATTCGACGGATTCTTCGACGACATCCAGACCGTGCGCCGGAAAGTCAGCTCGAAGGCGGTGACGGTCAATGTCTCGCCGCTTCCTTCCGGCGCTCCCGCGTCGTTCGGGGGAGGCGTGGGCAAGTTCTCCATAAGCGCGAAACTCGCCAAGGACAATCTCAAGGCGCACGAGGCCAACTCGCTGATCGTCACCGTTTCGGGCCGTGGGAATGTCTCCCTGCTCGAAGCTCCGAAGGTCAATTTCCCGCTCGATATGGAGGTCTATGACACCAAGGTCACGGACAAGAGCGCGAAAGGTTCGCTTTCCGGCTCGAAGGAGTTCGAGTTCCCGTTCATCCCGCGCAGTTCGGGGGATTTCGAGATTGAACCGATACGATACAGCTACTACGATGTCGACTCCGGGAAATATGTCACAGTCCAGACCCCCGCGCTCAAGTTCACGGTCGAGAAGGGAGCCGACATTCCGTCCGGCGGCGCGGTCGTCCCGGGAGTGCGCCAGAACGACATCCGCAGTCTCGGACAGGACATCCGCTACATCTCCACCAAGCCTGTCCGCCTGACCGGCAGGGGCGAGTTCTTCGTCGGCTCTGCGGTGTTCACGGCTCTGTGCCTGGCTCTGCTTCTTCTCTCGGCGTTCTGCTGGTTCCTGTTCCGCCGGATGGCCGCGAGACGCGCCGACGTCGCCGGCAACAGAAACCGCAAGGCCACCAAGAAGGCCCTCAGACAGCTCAAGACTGCTTCGGTGTTCCTGAAGCAGAATCTCTATACCGCTTTCTATGAGGAGCTTCACAAGGCTCTGCTCGGGTTCATCTCCGACAAGCTGAACATCCCGATGTCCGAACTCAACAAGGAGAACATCTCGGCGAAGCTCGCGGAGGGCGGCGTGCCGGAGGAGACGGTGACGGCGTTCGTCGGGCTGATTGACGAGTGCGAGTTCGCCCGCTATTCGCCGGCCGCCGGCAGCGAGGCGATGCAGGCGCACTACGACAGGGCGGCCGAACTCATATCGACGATAGACGGTTCAATAAAATCAGGAATGAAATCAGGAAAGAAAACATCTTCCGGCGCGGCGGTGCTCATCCTCGCCCTCGCGTTTTTGCCGTTCTCCGCGCAGACCACCGCACAGGGGCGGGCGTCAATGTCCGGTCAGGCCGCCGTTGTGGAGCAGTCCGCTGTCGCGCAGCCGGGACAGGCGGCTGATGAAGCCGGGCAGGCTGTCACCGCGCAGGGTCAGCAGGCGGGTCAGACTGCGGTTCAGACTGCGGCTCAGCCGGCGGCGCGGAAGGATTACCCGCAGCAGCTCTGGGACAGCGCCAACGCCGCCTACGCGGAGGGACGCTGGCAGGACGCGGCCGACGGCTACGAGAAAATCGTCTCCCTCGGGCTTGAAGCCCCGCAGCTCTACTGCAACCTCGGGAACGCCTGCTTCAAGGCCGGCAGTCTCGGCAAGGCGATAGTGAACTACGAACGCGCCCTCAAGCTCGACCCGTCCTGTTCGGACGCCCGCTACAATCTCGAATTCGCGAACAGCCGTACGCAGGACCGCATCGAGGCGGTTCCGGAGTTCGTCCTCAAGACCTGGACCCGCAAGTTCTGCTATCTTCTGGATTCGGACGCGTGGGCGGTCATATTCATCGTCTTCCTCGCCCTCACCTGCGCTACGGTTCTCCTCTTCCTGCTCGCGCCGTCCGTCGGATGGAAGCGCACCGGATTCATATCGGCCATAGTCTGCGCTCTTCTGGGGGCTATGGCTCTCGGATTCTCGCTGCATCAGAAGAACGCCTGTCTCCTCAGGGACGAGGCCGTGGTGATGAAGCCGGTCACCTCCGCGAAATCGTCTCCGGAGGGCGCGATGGATCTCTTCATTCTGCACGAGGGCACGAAAGTCAGGATTCTCGACACCGTCGGCGACTGGATTGACATAGAGATTCCGGACGGCCGTCAGGGCTGGATCAGGTCTTCCGAACTCGAGAAAATCTGACGCCCGGTATAATGTCACCCAGATTTCGGACAGCGGGTCAAGTCAAAAAAACTATGACTTCACACCGCAATGGAAGACCGCCTGGATTACAGGGATAAGAACATCAGACCGTCCCGCGGGTCATTTTCTTCAATGACCGACGCCGCCTTATGTCACAGATATATCAGCGTTGAGAGGCGGTCGGAGCGGAAAATCTCCGAGGCGGCCTGCCGGATTTCTTCTGCGGTTACGGAAGAGACGGCTTCGCGCACATAGCCGTCGTCCCGGACGCAGCTGAACGCGAGCAGGCTTTTCCCCATTGAGAGAGCCTGGCTCTCGCTGTTCTCGGACGCTATCGCCATCTGCCCCTCAAGCTGTTTCTTCGCGGCCTTCAGGCTGCGTTCCGTCAGCGGGGTGTTCTGAAGCCGCCGGATTTCTTCCTTTATGACCGCTATGCAGCCTTCCAGATGCTCGCGGTCGCAGCCGAAGCAGATCGCCATCACTCCGCTGTCTGCATATTGGGAATAATTGCACTCCACGTTATAGACCCAGCCCTTCTTTTCCCTGAGACGGGAGTTCAGGACGGAGTTGGCGGCAGGGCCTCCGAGGATGTTCGCCATAAGCGCGGCGGCGATCCTCTTCTTCTCCTCCCCGAGCGGCGGAGCTGTCGCCCCTATGATGCAGTTCGCCTGATGGCTGTGGCGGTTCACCGTCTTGCTGAATAGGTTTCCGGGAAAAATCTTGGGCGCGTCTTCCCCGGGAAGTTCTCCGGAAATTCCGGCGGAACAACCTCCGGAAAAATACACGTTCCGCCCGCCGGAAAAATCTCCGAAATATTTCGCCGAAAGTTTGGCGACCAGCTTCGCGGCCTCCTCCTCCGGCAGCGGCGACACCAGCGTGAACGCGGCGCGCTCCGGAACGAAGAAAGTCCCGACGAAGTCCTTCAGCTCCGCCCCCGTGATTTTCTTGACAGAGGACGGAGTGCCGAGCACGTTGCCGCACAGCGGATGCCCCTCGAAGAGGAGGGACTCGAAATTGTCGTAGATGTCGTCGGCGGGGGAGTCCCTGTAGGAGGCTATCTCGTCGATGACCACCGTCTTCTCCTTCTCGATCTCCTTTTCCGGGAAGGTCGACCGCGCCGCGAGTTCAAAGAGCAGCCCGGCCGCCTTCGCCATATCCTCCTTCAGCACCGTCGCGTGCAGGACGATCTCCTCCTTGGTGGTGTAGGCGTTAAGTTCGCCTCCGAGCTTTTCGAGATAGCCGTTGATCACGGCCGCGCTTCTGCGTTCCGTCCCTTTGAAGAGCATATGCTCGACAAAATGGGCGGTCCCGCTGTGGAAACGCCCTCCGTTCTTGACCCCGGTTCCGGTCACGCCCTCCTCCCGCGTCCCGCATCTGACGCTGAAAGCGCAGCAGGCCACTTTCCTGCCCTCCCGCAGAACCGCATATCTGAGCCCCTCTTCTGTCTTGGAACAAAGCATAAAATAGAGATGAGAATCGGAGTTCCGGTTATTTGTGAATTTCCAGAAATTTGAAGCCGTTGAAATGAACAAGATGTTCCGGGCTGTCCGCAATCCATACCTCCGTCTCCCAGGCGATGTCTTTCGCCTTCTGCCTGAAAGCATTTTTGTTTTCAAACGCAGTGAAGAAAACAACAGTCGCCGTACAGTGAGATTCATCCAATCTCCTTTTTACCTTGCGAACTCGAACTTCGCTCCATTCCCCTGTCGAATGGTAGGCCTCCACAAGAAACAGCAGGTTCTTTTCTCTGCTATAGGCGACGACATCAGGTAACTCTTCGTGCTCCAGAGGAAAGAAATTGATGCTTTCAAGAGTTTCCTTGTCCAGATGAAGGAATTTGTCGGCGGTATCCCCAACATATAGAACCTCCGCTCCGAATCCGAACAAGGGGAGAAATTTCTCAATTATCGCTTTCTGAAGATTATTGTGCTCTCCATAGGACAGATTGATTGTTTTTCCTCCCGGCAGCGTGACCGCCACCTTTGCGAGATTCCGCTTTCTCTCCAATTCCTCCTTCAACTGAACTGTCTTTGAGTTATACTCCTCCAATGCGGTCTCCCAAGAGGGCGTCCCATATTGCCTGATGAGTTTCGCAAATGCCGGATTCAAGGCGTAACCTCTTGAAGGATTATTTGTCGCCTGATCTTCTCGAGAAGATGAATTCACGATAATGCCGGCTTCCACCGGCAGCTTCAAATCCTGACGCCGGATATCATCGTACGATGAATCCGCTATTTTCTCTCCGTAGTTGCTGTTTTCAAAGCTTATGATGTCTCGCGAACGCGAGAATATGGCATCTTCGGCCGACAATGACTCGGAAAAAGACCGTTTGATTTTTCCCGCCGCGAGGCAAGCCTTTGCCATCCTTTCCAGTTTGCGGTCTGTGGCCTCCATCGGTATTCCGACGGCTTTGAGAATGTCCAGCATATTGAATATGAGGCCGGCAACAGACTTCGGGGTCGTTTCAGTCAGCTTAATTTTCATTTTCGAACAGGGATTCGGGTATATAATTGTCTATTATCTCCTGGGGGTCGCGGGAAGCCATATGGTATGTCTTCTTGATTTGAAGAGCGATTTTATATGCGAGCAACGGCGGGACGGCATTGCCGATCTGATAGAATCGTCTGGTTTCATTCCCTGAAAAACTGAACCAGTCGGGGAAACTCTGTAGCCTTGCCGCCTCCCTGTCCGTAATCCTTCTCCTTCTACCATCCGTCAGCTTGACCCGCTGCATATCGCTTGTCGCTCCGGCGAGATTGCGGCAGGTGATGGTTCTTGCCGGCTTGTCCGGGTGCAGATCCCTCGGATTCACACAGTGTGATTTTTTTTCATATTCGGCGATATACTCGTCCTGCCTGGCTGTCAATATCTTGTCTTCCGGGTCCGGACTGAGCATAGTGTCACCGATGGCGTCTGTGACAGTCGTTTTCTTCTTGTCCGGGACAGGGTATTCAAAGGTGGCTCTGTGACCGACGCAAATCAGTCTCTCCCTGTTTTGCGGCACTCCATAGTCGACAGCGTTGATCACTTTGAATTCAACTATATATCCCAACTTTCTCAGCTCCTTCACAATCAAATCCAAATACCATCTGTGCCTGCCTATGATGTTTGCGACGTTTTCAAAAAGGAAAACTTTGGGCTGGAAACGTTTGACGGCGTCAATGAAAACAGGAAAACCGTCTCTGGCATCCCCCATCCCCATCTGGTTGCCGAAGCGGCTGAACGGCTGGCAAGGGGGACCGCCAATCACAATGTCAATGTCCCGGGCTTCGGGATAGTCAAACCCGACTGTCAGATACTTGTTGTGACATTCTCCCTTCAGGTTGTTGTTATA
>CAVIXF010000086.1:0-5727 GCA_963646585.1 Candidatus Gastranaerophilales bacterium HUM_1
GCCGTAGACAGTCCCGTATGCGACCAGGTTCGTGAACTTCTTCCCGCTGTACTGCACGTTGTAGCCGTACTGCGAAGGCCGGCGGCCGGAGTCGAGAAGAAGCGAATAGCGGTTGCCGTTGTTTATGTCCGGATACGACCACACGAGACGGCCGGACGAGATTCTGACGGAAAGGGATGAAGTCCCCTCCGATCCGGCCCGCCTGCAAGATGCGGACGCCTCCGTTCCGGACTTGTATGATATGACGGCTTCCTCAATGACGTCGCCCGCGCTCTTCCTGCTGTAGGCCGAGAGACGCCTGGCGTCGTCGTAAGTGAATGTCACAGTATACAGCGCGACTCCGTCGAGAGTTACGTCAATCCTGGATGGAAGGTCAGCCGAAGTCAGGACGAACTCGGACTCCTCGGAATCGCCGCCGCCGGTGTCGTCGCCGGTGTCGGTCCTCCCCTGTCCTCCGTCACCCGTGGCCTGTTTTTCAGCCTGACAGCCCCCGAGGAGAAAGACGGGGAGCGTCAGGAACAACGCAGTCATCAATATTTCAAAAAGACGCTTCATTTCGTAAAAGTTATGTATTCGCCGTTGTCCAGTATCAGAATCGCAGGGTAATCGAACGAAGAGCTTCCGAATTTGGAGGTCTCACCGTAAGCCTGGTCGAAGCCCACCCTGCCGGCCACCTCGTGCCCCTTCTCGTTTTCGTGCGAGGAGAGGAATATGAAGTCGCGGGCGCTCTGGTTCCGGGACTGCATTATGTTCTTCATTATGCTCTGCGGGCGGGCGAAAATCGCGATTGTCGCGATGTCGAATCCTTCCAGATTCTGGAACTTCGCCTCCGCGTCCGCGTTCTGGTTGTCGCCGCCGTGGGCGATTCTCCAGCCGTCCATCTCTATGGCGTACAGCAGGTTGTCCGTTCCGTTCTGAACGCCCATAAATCCCTGCGCGGTGACTGCGCCCAAGTCCTCCGGGCCGAAGTCAGCCGTCCGCACGATCTTTTTCGCCGTGTCGGTGTAGGACGGGGCCTTGTCGAGCGGCATCACCAGCGTCTTGCCCGCTTTCGCCATCTCGTTGATGAGAACCTGTGAATAGTGGTCGCCGTGGTTGTGCGTGAGGAACAGCACATCCGCCTTGGAGGCGATGAACGCCGCCTCCGCGTCAGTCCCGTCCCAGTGTATGTCTATCAGGGCCAGATGCTCGGACGTCCTTAAGGCGAAGCCCATATTGTAGACCTTGAACATCTGTAGCTCCCCCTTCGCCGTCGGGGCCGGAGATTTCAGCCACTGGAGGAAGTCGGCCCGCGCCTCCCCGAGATAATATTCATAGGCCTGTCTGAAAGCCTCGGCCTGGGCGGCGGGGGCTGACGAGGAGTTGTCCTCGTGCATCGGGAAGTCCCGCAGGCAGAGGAGGCCTTTCCTGATTATCGAGTTCTTCTCCTTTGAGTTGAACGGGATGTCGAGGCAGGCGGGGTAGCGGCGGAGCTGTCCCGTCACGAATTTGTGCGTCTGAATCATCCACGCATAAGGCTCGCTGTCCGCCAGAGCCTTCACCTCGCAGATGAAATCCGTCAGCGCGCCGCAGATCTCCTCTCCGGCGACCTGGTCGCGGAACGCCTCCGCGCTGGAAATCATAGCCTCGCGCAGCTCCGAATTGGACTTCACCGTCCAGCTGGTTGCCCCGAGCCCGGACGACGCGAGGCAGAACAGGCAGAGCAGCGCTGTCAAAAACCTTTTCATTACGATAGTTCCTTTTTTATTTCGCTCTTCGCGGCGGCGATGTAGTGTTCGACCGTCCGAGGCGAAAGATTCATCTTGTTTGCAATGTCCTTTGCGGTCATATTCTCGAGCATACTCATTTCAAAGGCTCTTCTCCTCTGCGGAGGCAGCTTCTCTATGGCGAGCCGGAGCAGGCTGTCCGTCTCCCTCGCCAGAACGCTGCTGTACGGGTCTCCGTGCCCGGCCTCGACCTCCGCCACGCTCTCCCCGCTTCGGGAAGAATTGCACTTGAGCCGGAGCCAGCTTATCACCTCCCTCCGCACCGAGGTTATGAGATAGCCCTTCAGCGGCCTCGACGCGTCGAGCCTGTCGCGGTTGAACCACACTTTCAGAAACACGTTCTGGAGTATGTCCTTCGCGGCGGCGACGTCGTCGAGGAGAGACATCGTGTAGGCGAATATTTCGTCGTAATAGAGACGGAAAATTTCGTCGAAACACTTCCTGTCGTCCTTCTTGACCCCCTGAATGAGCTGCTTCTCCGTCATCACAGCGAGAAATTGAGTCCGACCGTGAACGTCCTCTGAAGCGGATATGAGCAGTAGTCCTCGCCCGGCTTCAGCGCGTTCGACGAGTTCTTGTTCACCTCCGGGTTATAGCCCGTGTAGTTCGTGAGGGTGAAGAGGTTCGTCCCCTGGAGATAGACCCGGAACTTACGGATTCCCGTCCGTTTGAAGCACTTGTCGGGAATGGTGTATCCGAGCGAAAGGTTCTGGAGACGGAAATATGACCCGTCCTCGAGAAACGCCGTCGAAATCCAGCTCTGGCTGTAGCCGGTCGGCTTGCGCGTCTCCCTCAGCCCCTCCCCGAACGGGAAGCGGTTCAGCTCCTCGCGGACGCAGTTGTTGTTGGCCGCGTATCCGCAGAGGTAGCGGCGCTCTATGTTCAGGATTTCGTTGCCGTAGACCCCCTGGAACGATGCCCCGAGGTCGAAGCCCTTGTAGGCCAGCTCCAGGGTGAACCCGTAGTAGAAGTCCGGCATATAGTTGCCGACAATCGCACGGTCGGTCTCCTGCTCGATCTTGCCGTCATTGTTGATGTCGACGAAACGGTAGTCGCCGACCTGCGCCGTGGCCTCGTGAGGATACGAATTGAGCTCCTCCCGGTCGTGGAAGATTCCGTCCGCCACCATCAGGTAGTAGGAGCCTATCGGCTGCCCCACCTGGGTGATGAACTGGGCGCCGGAATAGCTCGCGTCGACGATCAGAGGAGCATTATCTCCCCCCCCAGCGACAAGACCTTGTTCCTGTTCAGGCTGAAATTCGAGGAGAAGCTGTAGCTGAAACCTCCTTGGAACACTCTGGCCGAGCCGAGCGTGAGTTCGAGACCCTTGTTCTCCATCGAGCCGACATTGGAGGACGCGGTGGAGAATCCGGTGAGAGCCGACACCGGGACGTCGAAGAGCATATCGGTGGTCCTGGTGTAATAGAAATCGGCGTTGAGGGAGAGAAGCCCGTCAAACAGCGACGCGTCCAGACCGACGTCATAAGAGGTGTTCTTCTCCCATCCGAGATTGTTGTTGGAAATCTGGGAGGCCCACAGGGCGGACTGCAGCCCGTTGCCGAGATCCTTCGTCCCGGCGGTGTAGAGCGCGAGATACTCGTAGTCCCCGATCTGGGCGTTTCCCGTCTGTCCGACCGAAGCGCGGAGCTTCAGGTCGTTGAGGAAGGTGAGGCTCTCCATAAACGGCTCGCCGCTGATTCTCCATCCGAGGGACGCGGCCGGGAAATATCCCCAGCGGTTGCCCGGGGCGAAGCGGGAGGAGGCGTCGCCTCGGATCGAGGCGGAAAGCATATATCTGCTCTTGTACGAGTACTGGGCGCGGGTCAGCCAGGACGCGAAAGTGTTTCCGGTCAGGCTGTTGTAAGCGTCGCCGACCGCGACGTTCTTCCCGTAGGTGGTCGTGATCTTGTCGTCGCCCGCCGTTCCGGTCGCGGTTATGGAAGTGGTGGATGTCGTCCTCTTCTCCGCCTCGAAGACGGCTATGGCGTTCACCCTGTGGTCGCCGAAGGTGCGGTTGAAACTCAGCTGGTTGGAAACGGTCCAGTGCAGGTAGTTCGTCTTCGTGTTGATGGCGGTCGGAGTGTACGGCTCGTAGTTGTATTTCCAGTTGCCCGGCATAGGAAGGGTCGAAGGACGGTAGTAGTCACGGTTGTAGAAGTATCCGTCGCCTCCCGCCGTGAACTTGTACTCGAATCCCTTGAAGAACTCGTAGCTCAGCCAGGCGTTGCCCATAATGTTTATGTTGGTCCTCAGATCCTTGATTTCCAGGGCGAGAGCCACCGGATTGAGCACCGCGTTCGACTGCGTGTCCTTTCCGCCTACGCCCTCGACCACTGCGGAGCGCAGAGGAGTGCCGTTCATATCCCAGTTGTACGAGCCGTCCTCGTTGTAAGGCTTGTAAATCGGCGGGCACATCAGCATCGACGCGATTACGCCGTCTCCGCTTCCGTACTGGCTGTCGGAGTTGATGTGGTGGGTGCGGGAATATGAAGGGGAGAAGCTGAGCCCGTATTTGAGATTCCCCCGGCGGCCGTCAAGATTGGCACGGACGCCGAAGCGCTTGAAGTCGGAGCCGATGACGATTCCCTCGCGGTACAGATAGTTCGCCGCGACGAAATAGGAGAAGTTCTTCGTCTTCGCCCCTATCGAAAGGCTGTGCTTGTGGGAGAGGGCGGTGCGGAGAACCTCGTTCTGCCAGTCGGTGTCGGTAAGCCCGCTCTCCCCGTTGAGATAAGGCAGGAGGCAGTCCGGGACCATATGGTAGGTCTGCGGCCGCTCAAGGTAAGGGTCGCTGATTGTTCCGGTGGGGACGTTGTAGAGGTAGGCCCCGTCACGGGACTCCTTGTACATCTGCGCGAACTCGTAGGCGTTGAGCATATCGTATTTCTTGCTGACCCGTCCGAGGGAGAAGTAGCCGTCGTAGCGGATGACCGGAGTTTCGGAGGCCGCGCCGCGCTTCGTCGTCACGAGGATGACTCCGCAGGAGCCCTTGGATCCGTATATGGCTGCGGAGGACGCGTCTTTCAGCACCTCAAGGCTCTCTATCTCGTTGGAGTCAAGATTGGCGAACGCCCGCGAGTCGCTCTGCACGCCGTCAATCACGTAGAGAGGGTCGTTGCCGGAAGTGGCTGACTGCACTCCCCTGATACGCACGAGGACGTTCCCCTCCGGCTGGCCTCCGAGGTTCGTCACCTGCACGCCCGGCATCTTCCCCGCCATAGCCTGACGGAAGTCCGTCGCGGAAGTGTTCTCGAAGTCGGCCGATTTCATCGAGGCGATGGACGTGGTGACATCCCGCCTGTTCTGGACTCCGTATCCCACCACGACCGACTCGTCGAGCCTGACCACGTCCGGAACCAGCGACACGATTTCATCCTTCCCCGCCCGGACTTCCTGGCTCTTGGTCAGATAGCCCATAAATGTGAACTTGAGCGACGAACTGGCCGAGGCGGCGTCCATTTCATAGAAGCCGTCGTAGTCGGTGATCACGATTCTCCCGTTCGAGACATCCTCGACGGCGACCCCGACCATAGGCTCGCCGTTCTCGTCGGTCACCTTCCCCCTGTACACGGGCTTGGCTGTCTGAGTGGCGGCCGCCGCGACCGGAGCCGGCTGCTGCGCCAGGGACAGGATCACGTTCCTGCCGTCCACAGTCCAGCGGATGTCGCTCCTGTCCTCGAAGAGCCGGGAAAGAACCGTCTCTATCGTCGCGTCGTTGAAGTCCACAGTCACGCTGCGGCTGATGTCCACCGCGTCCGTGGGGATCACGAAGGAGTAGCCGTACTCTTTCTGCAACTCCTCCAGGCAGGATTTGACGGTCGCGTCCTGCTTTTTCATCCTTATCTGCGCCTCCGCGCCGAATGGGGAGGCTGTCAGCATCAGCAGACCCGAAAGGGCTGTCAAGATGGCTGTCTTGAAGGCTTTCATCATAACTTGGATTCAGATATTGTAAACATTTTTT
>CAVIXF010000086.1:5737-8692 GCA_963646585.1 Candidatus Gastranaerophilales bacterium HUM_1
CTCCCTGTCCCGTCACTTTCATCATATTGGTCGCGCAGAGGGCGTCGAGCACCTGCTCCGCCGACTCCGCCTCCAGAAAGGACGCGTAAAAGCGTGACTTCTTCAGCTCCTCGCCGTTTATGACGATCGTCACGCCGAAAACCCGTTCCAGCCGGGCGGCAATCTCCTCCAGCGTGAGATTGTTGAAATACAGTGATTTCCCGTCCGTCCCGAGAACATATTCCCCATTGTTGAAAGTGTAACGGACGATGTCGCCGGTCTCCCGGTCGAACTTTATCCCCGTCCCGGCCTCAAGATCCATCGTCTTCTCGACCCCGGAGACATTGACGCTCATCTGCACGGAGCCTTCGACCAGAGCCAGCTCCACCTTCGGAGAACCGCTGTAGGCCCGGTAGTTGAACTTCGTCCCCTTCACCTTCACGTTCACTCCGTCGCTTGAAAGGACGAACGGACGGCTTCTGTCTTTGGCGATGTCCGCATACAGCTCGCCCGACGCGAAGACCTGGCGGTATTTCCCGGTGAACTTCTTCGGATAGAGGATGCGCGAGTCGTTGCGCAGCCGGATGACCGAGCCGTCGCCCAGAGTGACATAACGGCTGTCCCCATAGGACGACACGGCCTCCTCCCAGTCGGGAAGAGCCTCGTCCCGGTTGAGATACAGACCCCCGGCCGTAAGAACGGCGACAAGAACCGCAGCGCACAGCGCGCAGGCGAGACCCAGGAAGGCGTTGCGCCGTCTCCCCGGATTCGGATTCGAGTTCAAATCCTCGTCAATCGCCGTGTCAATCCACAGTTTTACGGAGTCTCTAAGCTCCTGATATTCCCTGTCCGTCTTATCCATACCACATAATACGCATCAAATCCGAAAAATACCCTATCGGGTGATGAAAATTTTTCGGAATATGCGGCTATGCCGCCGGACTCAGACCCGCTTGCGAAAAGATTTGCCCCGCAAAATTATATTTTATATCTTTACGGCAGCAAATATTGATGCGCACAGCAAATGGATTGTAATATCATCAAAACCATATCCGCAAATGAGAGCGAACTGCTGGGAATTCTTGAAGAAGAAGGCCGCAGCTGGGCGAGGGTGCCTGAGATTTATTCATATTTCCCGCTCCGAACGCATTCTTCGGTAAGGACTATGCTGCAGCGAATGGTCAGGAAAGGACTGCTTGCAAAATACGGGAAAGACATTCTATGGATTGTGCCGTTGAATCAGGATGCAGCCTCCTTTCTGCCGAACTGGCATCTGATGGCGGAGGCTCTGGCCGGGGATGACAAATATTATGTGGGGTATTATTCGGCTCTCCAGCTCCACGGGCTGATAACTCAGCCGTCGCTCAAGGAGCAGATTGTATGCGCATCCGCCAATTCAAGAGTCATTAATCTTCGTGGCGTTGATTTTCAAATCATCAAGCATAACCCCGATCATTTCTTCGGGGTCAGGAAGATGTGGGCGGACCCCTTCAACAAGGTCGCGTGCTCCGATTTGGAGAAGACCATAATAGACTGTCTGTTCAAACCGGAGTACGCAGGAGGGATAGTCGAAACAGCCAAGGCGATGTGGGCGGCGAGAAACCGTCTCGATTATGACCGATTGTTGAAGTATGCCGGACAGTTCGGAAGTCAGGCTGTACTGAAACGTCTTGGATATCTGCTCGAAAAACTCAATATCGGCGAGTCTGTCGTTCCCGACCTGATGCGACGGCGAAGTTCATCCATTTCAAATCTGGACACCGGATCTCCCGCGGAAGGTAAGATCACCACCAGATGGAATCTGCTCATCAATGTCGATACGCAAACAATCATCAATTCAATAGAAAATTGATATGATACATCCATCAGAGATTCAGAAAAAGGCGAACAAGGAGAAAGTACGCGACACCCAGATAGAGAAAGACTATGTCATCTCCTGGATACTGCTCGGAATCTCGAGACAACAGCTGCTGTCAAAATCGCTTGGATTCAAGGGAGGAACCGTCCTTAAGAAGTTCTATTTCCAGGACTACCGTTACTCGGAGGATTTGGATTTCACTCTCGTCGATGATGCCGTCAGTAATGAAGATATCCGGCGCAGTTTCGCCGAGGTGTTTGATTATGTGAAAGACGAAGCGAACATTCCTTTAGCCATAGAAGATTTCGGCATCCACGAAACCGGGAACATCAATTTCTACATTTCATACACCGGGCCGCTCGGAGGATACGGAACGAACAAGAAAGTGAAAGTAGACATCTCAAAAACAGAATTGCTGACATACAGGCTTGTCGAAAGGAAGATGTTCAATTCGTATTCAGATCTTGAAGACTGCGTCATCAACTGCTACTCTCTTGATGAGGTTATGACGGAAAAGATGCGTTCCCTGCTGTCCCGGACACAGCCGAGAGACTACTATGATTTATGGTATCTTTCCGAGGTGGAGGGAATGGAAATGGCCGACCACATCACGGAATTCGAAAAGAAATCGAAGCACAAAGGACTGAATCCGGATTCGCTGGAAGCCAAGACCGAATCAAAAACAAAGGTGTTCAAATCCCGATGGGAGACGTCGATGAGAGACCAGATTGCCGACCTTCCTCCTTTCGAGACAGTACACAGGGAATTGAGCAGGCATTTCAGACTTCTTCGGAAATAGTCTCTAAAATTGTTCGTCCACGAGGCTTTTATGCTTCCCGCGTCATTTGGTCAGAGTCGCGCATTCTCCGATTTCCAGCAGCATCACCTTCGGACGGACTGCGGTGTCGTCGCCGCCGAGCCTGTCAGCCCTCGTGAAGAGTTCGCGGTACGACTCCCTGTGGTCCACGGCGTGCACGAACTCGTTTTCGTGTTCGGGGATGAACACCACCTTCGTCTTCCCGAAGCCCTTCATCTTCGAGACGGCCCTGAACACCAGGTCAAGACGGTTCCAGGACGGGGTTATGATAAGGTCGGGGGCGTAGAACCGCGCCAGTTCG
>CAVIXF010000087.1:0-3492 GCA_963646585.1 Candidatus Gastranaerophilales bacterium HUM_1
CTCACGAAATACTGCGTATTCACCAGCGAGAAGATGCTGATGGTGATGCGCCCCTACCAGATCGCCGCGACGGAGAGAATCATACAGCGGATAAACATAGCCGAGAACTACAAGCTCTACGGCAGCGTCAGGGGCGGGGGATATGTCTGGCACACTACGGGTTCGGGGAAGACGCTCACCTCATTCAAGACGGCGCGGCTGGCGTCGAAGCTCCCCTACATAGACAAGGTTCTCTTCGTCGTCGACCGCAAGGACCTCGACTACCAGACGATGAAGGAATATAACCGTTTCGAGGAGGGGGCGGCCGACGGGAACAGCTCCACAGCCGTGCTCCAGAGGCAGCTTGAGAACCGGGACAGGAACGGGGTGCGCCACGACTACAGGATAGTCGTCACCACCATACAGAAGCTCTCCATATTCGTCCAAAAGAACCGCAACCATCCCGTGTTCCAGCAGAGAGTGGTGATAATCTTCGACGAATGCCACAGAAGCAACTTCGGGGAGATGCACAGTGCCATAACCCGCAACTTCAAGAAATACAACCTCTTCGGATTCACGGGGACTCCGATATTCGCCCAGAACGCCGTGACGGGCGGGAATGTCCGGCTGAAGACCACCCGGCAGGCTTTCGGGGACAAGCTCCACACCTACACCATCGTGGACGCGATCAACGACGAGAACGTCCTCCCGTTCCGGATCGACTACGTGAACACGATAAGGGAGAAGGAGCACATCGACGACGAACAGGTCGCGGCCATAGACAGGGAGAGGGCTATGTCGTCGCCGGAGAGGGTGGCGAACAACGTGAAATATATACTCGAACACTTCGACAGGAAGACGAAGCGCAGCTCATATTACTCTTTCCGGGTTCTGGACGACATCCACAAAGTCGCGTCCGCACGGAAGGGGGCCGAAGTCGCGGAGCACAAGACGGAGCAGAAGATAAACGGGTTCAACGCAATGTTCGCGGTCGCCTCCATCCCGATGGCGAAGGCGTACTACAACGAGTTCAAACGGCAGCAGGCGGACCTTCCGGAGTCGCGGAGGCTGAAGATAGCCACAATCTACAGCTACGGCGCGAACGAGGAGGAGGCCGGCGGGATGCTCGCGGAGGAGAATCCGGAGAGCACGACGCAGCTCGACCGGCAGTCGCGGGACTTCCTGGAGGGGGCGATAGAGGACTACAACAGGATGTTCTCGACGAACTACGACACCTCCTCCGACAAGTTCCAGAATTATTATAAAGATTTGTCGCTGAGGATGAAGAACCGTCAGGTGGATCTGCTGATAGTCGTGAATATGTTCCTCACCGGCTTCGACGCGACCACGCTCAACACCCTGTTCGTGGACAAGAACCTCCGCCAGCACGGTCTGATCCAGGCGTTTTCGAGGACGAACAGGATACTGAACTCCGTCAAGACATTCGGCAACATAGTCTGTTTCAGAGACCTCCAGCAGGCGACGGACGACGCGATAGCCCTGTTCGGGGACAAGGACGCGAGCAGCATCGTGGTGCTGAAGGACTTCCTCTCCTATTACGAGGGCTACGACACGGAGAAGGGCAGGCACTGTCCCGGCTACAGGGAGCTTGTGGAACAGCTTCTGGGCGAGTTCCCGGACGGAAGGCCTTCCCCGGGCGAGGATGCGGAGCGGAGGTTCGTCGCCCTGTTCGGAAGCCTGCTCAAGTCCGTGAACATACTCTCGACCTTCGACCAGTTCGACGGGCGGGAGCTGCTCACTGACAGGCAGATGCAGGATTACCAGAGCAACTACCTCGACCTTCGGGAGAAATGGCGCCGCCGCCAGCCGGGGGACAGGGAGGACATCAACGACGACCTCGTCTTCGAGACCGAGCTGATAAGGCAGGTGGAGATAAACATCGACTACATTCTTCTTCTGGTGCAGAAGTACCACGACGGCAACTGCGCGGACAAGGAGATTCTCGTGAGCATCGCCAAGGCGGTCGGTTCGAGCCTCCAGCTGCGGAGCAAGAAGGAGCTGATCGAGGACTTCGTCGGAAGCGTCAGCGCCGGGACGGACGTGGAGAGCAGCTGGAAGGACTATGTCAGACGGCGGCGGGACGAGGACCTGAACGCGCTCATCCAGAGCGAGAGCCTCCGCCCGCAGGAGACCCGGGCGTTCATCGAGAACAGCTTCCGGGACGGCCAGGTGAGGACGACGGGGACGGACATAGACAGGATTCTTCCGCCGATGTCGCGCTTCGGCGGCGGGGGCGACAGGGCCGCGAAGAAGAAATCCGTCGTCGGGAAGATACAGGCATTTTTCGAGAGGTATTTCGGGTTGTAAGGCACAATAATTAGTGTTATATTTGCGGGTTGAAAGGACTTGAACGGAATCGTCGTCTTTTAAGACGGTTCCGACGGGTTCCTGCGGAAAGAAATAATTGTAAGGATATGAAAGAAAAGATAGATGCGATCCTGTCGGAGATCGAGGGACTCAAGGGCCTGACCGAACAGGAGGTCGAGGCCGCCCGCGTGCGCCTTCTCGGAAAGAAAGGCGAGATCACGCAGCTTTTTGAAGAGTTCCGGGGAGTGGCTCCGGAGATGAAGCGCGAGTTCGGGCAGAAGCTCAACGTCCTCAAGCAGGCCGCCGGAGCGAAGATCGAGCAGCTCAGGGCCGAGGCCGAAGAGAAGGCCGCCGGGAGCAAGTCATCTTCTTTCGACTGCACGCTGCCGGGCGACCCCGTCGCTCTGGGCTCCAGACATCCGGTCTCGCTCGTGCGCGAAGAGATAATAGAGATATTCCGCAAGTTCGGCTACAACGTCGCCGAAGGCCCGGAGATCGAGGACGACTACCACGTCTTCGAGGCTCTGAACTTTCCGCCGGAGCATCCGGCCCGCGATATGCAGGACACTTTCTTCGTGACCTCCGGGAACAACCCGGTGCTGCTCCGCACCCACACCTCCTCCGTGCAGGTGCGTGCGATGGAGAAGCTTCCGCTGCCTATCCGCATCGTGTGCCCGGGGCGCGTGTTCCGCAACGAGGCCATCTCTGCCCGCGCCCACTGCATCTTCCATCAGGTGGAGGGGCTTTACATCGACGAGGGCGTGACCTTCGCGGATATGAAGCAGGCCATCCTGCTCTTCGCCCGCGAGATGTTCGGCCCGGAGACCAAGATCCGTATGCGTCCGTCCTACTTCCCGTTCACCGAGCCGTCGGCCGAGGTGGACGTGAGCTGCAACATCTGCCACGGAAAAGGCTGCAACATCTGCAAGGGCACGGGCTGGCTTGAGATTCTCGGCTGCGGGATGGTCGACCCGAACGTGCTGGAGGCCTCCGGCATAGACGGCCGGAAGTACAGCGGATTCGCCTTCGGAATGGGCGTGGAGCGAATCGCGATGCTGAAGTGGCAGGTCAAGGATCTGCGCAACTACTTCGAGAACGATTTACGCTTCCTCAAGGAGTTCGAGACCGCTTTGTAGCCCTCCGTCACGGGGCTCTTTCCTCACTTCGGCGGCCTGTGACGCCGCC
>CAVIXF010000087.1:3524-8661 GCA_963646585.1 Candidatus Gastranaerophilales bacterium HUM_1
GACGCCGCCGCATAGCATCTCCTGCTGAATTATGATTCTGGGCGCGTTTGATTTCCTTGCTTTCTCGTTCACGGACTTTCTGGACATCCTCCTGATAGCCCTCGTGATTTTCTATGCGTTCAAATCCATTCGCGGCACCTCGGCGATGAACATACTCATCGCCGTGATAAGCCTCTTCTTCATCAAGGTGACGGTCTCCGCCCTGGGGATGAAGATGATGACGGAGCTGATGTCGGTGGTTCTCGACGTCGGAGTGGTGGCTCTGATAGTCATATTCCAGCCGGAAATCCGCCGCTTCCTGATTCATCTTGGGCAGAAATATATGAT
Source organism: Candidatus Gastranaerophilales bacterium HUM_1 (assembly GCA_963646585.1). GTDB lineage: Bacteria > Bacteroidota > Bacteroidia > Bacteroidales > UBA932 > Cryptobacteroides. Next base: position 3,852 of record CAVIXF010000087.1, read on the forward strand.
AGGCCGCCGGGGGAGCTTCCTCTTCAACCGCCTTTTCGGGCGCGAGAGCGGACAGGGCGCGTCGGCTGACTCGGTGAAGGAGATCGCCGAGGCCTGCCAGGCTATGTCGCAGACCAAGACGGGCGCACTGATAGTGATCGCCGGGAACCTTTCCCTTGACTCAATCGTGGAGACCGGCGACCGCGTGGACGCGATAATCAACCGCCGTCTTCTGATGAACCTCTTCTTCAAGAACTCCCCGCTTCACGACGGGGCGGTGATCATCGACGCGAACCGTGTGGAGGCGGCGCGGTGCACGCTTCCGATAAGCGAGCGCGACCTTCCCCCGCAGTTCGGGATGAGGCACAAGGCCGCCGCCGGCATATCCGAGGTGACGGACGCTTCGGTGGTCGTGGTTTCGGAGGAGACGGGGCACATCACTTTCTTCAAGGACGGCCAGTATTCACGGATAAACAACCTCAACGAACTGAAGCTCCTGCTCGGGGAGGCGATGAAGTAGATGCGGACGACTATGGCGGAGGAGAATGCTTTAAGACAAGGCGCTGAGGACTGCTCAAGGCTGGAGCAGAAGCTCGGGTTCGACAGGATCAGGGAGGCGATAGCGGCCAGATGCTCCACGGAATATGCCGCCGGCCGCGTCTGCTCCGAGAAATTCTCCACCTCCGAGTCCGAAATCCGCCGCAGGCTCCAGCTCACCGACGAGATGCGTCTCATAGTGATGTTCGAGGAGAGTTTCCCGACAAGCGGATATATCGACAGCATAGACTTTCTCCGGCCTCTCGAAAAGGAGACCGTATCCATAGACCTTCTCTCCCTTCGCAAGCTCCGGACTTCCCTGGAGACGCTCCGGAAGGTAGTTTCGTTCTTCGAGTCGGTCAAGGACGGGGTGTATCCGGGGCTGAAGAGGATGGCTTCCGGGATTATGGGCTTCGGCGAGGTCCAGAGGCGTATCGACGGCATTCTTGACAGATATTCCGAAGTCAGGGACACCGCCTCCGACGAACTCTACGCCATCCGCCAGTCCCTCCGCGACAAGGAGGGGGCGATTTCCAGAAAGATAAACGCCGTCCTGCGCAGGGCCAAGGAGGAGGGGATAGTGGACGACGACGCGACGGTGACGGTGCGCGACGGCAAGATGCTGATTCCGGTGCTCTCCGCCAACAAGAGGAAGATCCAGGGATTCGTCTATGACGAGTCGGCCTCCGGGAAGACGACCTATATGGAGCCCGCCGACGTGGTGGAGCTTGACAACGAGATCCGGGAGCTGAAGTTCGCCGAGCAGCGCGAGATTGTCCGGATACTCTCCGTCTTCACCGATTTTCTGCGGCCATATCTCCCGGAACTTCTCAAGGCCGCCGTCTTTCTCGGGGAGATTGACTTCCTCCTCGCGAAGGCCCAGGTGGTTCTGGACTTCATCTGCGGTATGCCGGTGATCTCCGCGGACGGGGAGATGAATTTGAGGAAGGCGCGGCATCCGCTGCTCGAAAAGACCCTCAAGAAGGAGGGGCGGCAGATCGTCCCGCTCAGCGCGGCTCTCACCCCGGAGAAGCGGATACTGCTCATATCCGGGCCCAACGCCGGAGGCAAGTCAGTCTGTCTCAAGACTTTCGGGCTGCTCCAGTATATGTTCCAGTGGGGGATGCTGATTCCCACCTCCGAGACTTCGGAACTTCCTGTGTTCGACAGGATTATGGTCGACATCGGCGACGACCAGTCGATCGAGAACGACCTGAGCACCTACAGCTCCTTCCTCGCGAATATGAAGGAAATGCTCGCGAAGGCGGATTCGAAGACTCTCGTGCTCATTGACGAGTTCGGAAGCGGGACCGAGCCGGCGGCCGGAGGGGCCATAGCGGAGGCGATTCTCGCGGAGTTCGACCGCCGTGGAGTTTACGGGGTCATCACGACGCACTACACCAACCTGAAGTTCTACGCCTCGGGGCAGACCGGGGTCATCAACGGGGCTATGATGTTCGACGCCAAGAACATAGTCCCTCTCTTCAAGCTGGAGGTGGGGCTTCCGGGCAATTCATTCGCCTTCGAGCTGGCCCGCAAGATGGGGCTTCCGGAGGAGATCGTGAAGGACGCGGAGACGAGGGCGGGGGAGGAATATGTCGACATCGAGCGCAATCTGCGGAAGATCGCCCGCAACCGCAAGGCCCTGGACGAGAAGCTGGAGCGCATACGCAACACCGACCGCACGCTCGAAGGCATAACGGACAGGTATCAGAAGGAGCTCCAGAACATACGGCAGCTCCGCAAGGACATACTCGACCGGGCGAACAAGGAGGCGGAGGAGATTGTGAAGGGGGCGAACCGCCAGGTGGAGAACACGATACGCACGATAAAGGAGACGCAGGCGCAGAAGGAGAGCACACAGGAGGCCCGGAAGGGTCTGCAGGACTTCGTGTCTATGCTCGCGGCGAAGAAGGAGCGGGAGCAGAAGGAGAAGGACGACTACATCGAGAAGAAGATACGCCAGCTGGACGAACGGCGCGAACGCCGCGCCGCACGCTCGGCGCAGAAGGCCGACGAGGCGCAGAAGAAGCGCCTGATGGAGGAGGCGGAGGAGAAGGCCCGGCAGGATGCGTTCCGCAACGCCCCTCTGAAGCCGGGCGAGAAGGTGAGGGTGAAGGACAACGGGCTTGTGGGCGAGGTCACGAGGGTGTCGGCGCGGGCCGTATTCATCAACATAGGGAACATATCCTCGAAACTTCCGGCGGACAAGGTGGAGCGGATAACCTCCAACGAATTCCGAGAGGCGACGAGGAGCGAGAACCGCAATGTCTCCAAGGTGAGGTTCGACTCTTCCATCGCGGAGCGCAAGCTGAACTTCTCCACGGAGCTTGACATCCGGGGCGAGAGGGTCGGGGAGGCTCTTGAGAAGGTTATGCGCTATGTGGACGACGCGATGATGCTCTCCGTCCCTTCCGTGCGGATAATCACCGGCAAGGGCACGGGGGCTCTGCGCGAGGAGGTGCAGAAGTTCCTGCGCACGACCCCGGGGGTCGCCGAGGTGAAGGACGAGCACATCCAGTTCGGAGGCTCGGGGGTCACGGTAGTCACTTTCGACTGACGGGGTTATGGACGCGAGGCGGACGACAGGAATGGTTATGGACGGGAGGCGGACTAACGGAAGGATTATGAACGCGAGGCAGACGACGGGCAGGTTCGGAGAGGACGCGGCGGCGGAATATCTCGAAAACCGTGGGTTCTCCGTCATCGCGAGAAACTGGCGGAGCGGGCACTGTGAGCTTGACATCGTCGCCATTGACCCGCAGGGGATTCACTTCGTCGAGGTGCGCACGAGAATCGGCGGAGCCGTCCTTCCGCAGGACACGGTGGACGCGCTGAAGCAGAGGAAGGTCGTCGAGGGGGCGAAGCGTTTTCTCCGTGAGAGGGGGGACGCTGATTTCGGCTCGATGGAGGTGTTCTTTGACGTCATCGGAGTGACCGTCGCGGGGGAGGGCTCGGTTCTGGAATATATCCCCCAGGCCTATATCCCCGGAATCTGACAGTCGTTCCGACGGGTGTCAGGAGGGTTTAGAGACGGATGGTTCCGGGTCGGGCACGGTTTTATCATATCGGGGCCGGATATGTATTTTTGAAGGAGATTTTTTGAATGTCTGAACTATGGACAGAAACAATACTTATTGCGTGATTATGGCGGGCGGTTCCGGTCAGAGGCTGTGGCCCGTCAGCCGCAACGGACGGCCGAAGCAGTTTCTCGACCTCGCCTATCTCGGGAAGAGCCTTCTGCGTCACACTTATGAGAGGTTTTCAAGTTTCATCCCTGCGGAGAACATAATCGTCGTCGCCTACGGGCGTTTCGCGGACGAGGTGCGGAAGCAGATTCCGGAACTTCCGGAGCGCAACCTGTTGAAGGAGTCTTATGCCCGCAACACCGCGCCCTGCATCGCCTACGCCACCTACACCATCCTGCGCCGCAACCCGGAGGCGAGCATAATCTTCTCTCCTTCCGACAACTACATCGACGACCAGGAGGTCTTTCAGAAGCTTGCCGAACGAGCTGTCGAGTTCGTCGAGGGGGCTGACGTGCTGATAACTCTCGGGATTGTCCCGAACCGTCCGGACACGAGCTACGGCTACATCCAGGTCGCCGGAGGCAGGGACAGCATCGCCGTGGGCTCTCCGGTCAAGGTGAAGACTTTCACGGAGAAGCCGGACAGGACGCTCGCGGACGTGTTCGTGAAGAGCGGCGAGTTCCTCTGGAACACCGGTATGTTCGTCGCGAGGGCTTCCGGCCTGAAGGACGAGATGGAGACCTACAATCCGGAGGTGACGGCGCTTTTCAAGGGCTGGGAGAAGGCGATCGGGACGGCGAAAGAGAAGGCGTTCATCGAGCGGGTCTACACCGACTGCCCCTGGACTTCCTTCGACTACGGTCTGCTTGAGCGCACGGACAACGCGTGGATTATGCCCTGCGACTTCCACTGGATTGATATCGGCAACTGGGCGTCCGTCTACGACTATTCGGACGCGAAGGACGGAGACGGGAACTGCGTCCTGAACAGCCCGCATCTGCTTCAGGACTGCGGCGGGGTTCTCGTGGTAGGGTCGGACAGCAAGAAGCTGATAGCGGTGAACGGGCTTGAGGACTACATCGTCGTCGACACTCCGGACGCGCTTATGATCTGCCCGAAGGACGACCGGAAGGTCAAGGAGATTCTCTCGGGACTGGCTATGCCTGACTATGAGCGATACAGGTAGCGGCGCAGAAAAAGGCGGTCTGCCGCGTTGGACGGCTTGATGAAATCCTCACAACCGAAAGGTTGCTCCGGTATTCATC
>CAVIXF010000088.1:0-8600 GCA_963646585.1 Candidatus Gastranaerophilales bacterium HUM_1
ATCCGCCTTCGCGGATTTCCTGAAAAGACTGTATTCCGATAGGGTATAGCATAGCTCATCCGTTTAGTCCATCTCGGCGAGGTCGAATCCGACCTTCCCGACCTCGCGAAGATACGACTAAAATCTCACAACGCCAACCACAAGCGGAAAATCATAAGCTTGTCAGATTCCGCCTTTATGTATTCCGGATTTCCCGATACTGATTACAGATATCAGGAGGCCCTGCTACGGTTAATAAGGTGTGCCTGTCCTCCGACATCATCGAGTGGCGATGATTCCCACCAATCCGGCCAGAACTGCTACTGGCACGACGATGGCGCTGACCAATCCGAATGTTTTCCCCGGGCTGTATTTGCGTTCTCTCTTTTCGTGATTAGTCCGAACATTGTAGCACACATTCTGACGATTCATATAGAAATATATATAGTCCGTATTTACGGTCGTCTGACTTCCCGGAGTGTATGTGCCTGTGAACGCATTGTAATTATATCCCACCTGTTTGGAGTCGTATGTGCTCTCTTCGTAGGCGAGGATGGTTCCGCCTGCGCCATCTGATGCTGTTCTTGTCGGCATCCCCAGAGTGTTTACTATTGATTTGTACGAAGCGCCGACATACCTTTTCTGATAGTCGGGCTGGAGTGAACTATACACCCAAGTGTGGCAAGACGAGAGGATTGCAACGGAAAACAGTGCAATTGAGATGCGAAGAAAAGTTTTCATAAGATGTTGAAAATAAGGATAATCTACCGCCCCTATAGATTGTTTCAATACAAAAAGAAAGTGCGGGGCGAAAAGTTCATCCTGATGGAGGCTCTGACAAAGCCGTGACGCGAATAAACAATACCCCACACCCTATGATTGGGCACGGGGAACCGTGCGTGCAATCAGTCGAGTGATGAGTGTAGCTGCTTTCCCTTGCGTCATTGAAACTGTCAGATTTCCATCAAAGGACAAAAGCTTTACACTTTCATCAAATATGTACGCCGCCCGAGAGCGACACCGCAAATATAGGGAATATTCGCCATATTGCGCGAGATATCGCAGAATGTGCGAATATTTTTTCTGGATTCAAAGGTCTTGCATATCTTTGCAGTTGAAAATCAGCCGCGAACAAGGCGATTTCAAAACAGCTCAAAACATTCAAAAACGATTTTATGAAACGCAATCTCTGTCTGCTGCTCTGCATACTGGCCGTCTGCGCCTGCACGCCCGAATCCGCGCCCGATTCATCCGGCTCCGGGAAACCGGATACGGAAAAGCCCGCCGACAAGGACAATCCGGCCGGCGAGGACGGTTCTGACGATTCCGACAACCCTGACACGCCTGACAGCCCGGACTCGCCTGATGCTCCTGACAATCCCGACGACTCTGACACTCAGGATTCAGACCCTAAGGTCGAAGTCCTTGACCCGGGGAGGGAGCGCGTGGATGTAGATCCTGTCCCGAGCCGGCCGGACGCCGTGCACAATCTGAGCTGTACGGAGTTCTTCAGCAGTTTCCAGGATTTTCTGGACGAATACGGCAATGTCGATTATGTCTGCTCGCAGGGGGAGGGGACTTCCTGGCCTATGGTCACGTCTGACGGGCACATCCGTTTCTATCAAGGGACGAGCGAGAAGAAAGGCGGTTCATATATCAGGATACGTTCGTTCAACGGCGCGAAGCTCCTGAGAGTGGAGGCCGGGAGCGTCGGAAAGACCGTCCTCGCCCATTCGGTCAACAGGAAGGCAGCCAAGAGCGGGAGCTCGGAGGTCGCGGCCGGCGGAAAATATGTCGTGGAGGGGGAATATGACGAAGTGAAAATCTATTGTATGGGCACTTCGCAGGATTTGAGATGGGAGCTGGACTGTTTGAAAATCACCTATAAGGGCGGATTCATAGAGGAGGACTTCTACACCGTTCCGCAGGAATACGGCCCGCTCGTGAGGGTCGCGCTTCCGTTCACCGAGGATTTCGAAAAGGGGTTCCCGACCACGGACAAGCCTTCCTATTATAAATACGGGACCGTGGCCGGCAGGGAGAATCTGCAGTGGAGCACCTGGTACGGGTCGTTCTCCTGGCAGAATCCGATAGACGGAAAGCAGAGCGCGCAGCTGCGGATCTATCAGGAGGAGACGGATTACGACCAGGATCAGTTCGGACATCTCAAGATGGAATATTTCATCGAGAACCTTTCGCAGGTGGATTTCAGCTACAGGATGAGCGAGTTCTGGATGAAGGCGGTCATATCCTATTGCGAGTTCGGAACTTCGGAGTGGAGGAATCCGCAGCAGATAGCCTTGAGCGAGTACTCACAGCGCGAGACCGTACGCAAATTCACTTATGTGCTCTCCGACGGGAAGCCGGTCAACGCGAAAATCCGGATCGAACTCGACCCGGCGAGCGGATATCCGACCAAGGGCCACTACGATTTCAGCGTCGACGACGTAATTTTCAGATAAAGGATATCCGAGAAATTAAATGACAGGCATCCCGTCGGCTTGAAGGTCAGGCCGGCGGGATGCTTGAATACGGCAGGCTGGACGGACGGGTTCTCCGTGAAGACCGTCCAGTGGATTTCCCTGCGGATTTGAAGCGGCTACTCCACCGGCTTGATCCGGTAGTCGGGCTCGTATTCGATGCGGCGGACACCCTCGTTGATTCGGGAGCCGTCGCGGAAGTCGAATTTCGCCTGAAGCATCACTTCGCTCCGCCGGCCTATCGCCCTCACCCAGTTGTCGCCGAACTCCGCGCACATCCTTGAGAAATAGCTTGTTATGTCGTAGCCCTGGAAGCTGAACTGCGTCGGTTCGGTCTTGAACAGGGCGCGGTACTGCTTGACGAAGCGGATGACTTCCGGATTGTCGTAGTCGATGTAGTAGGCGAGACTTATGTGGAGGTCGTCGTTGTGCAGGTTCTCCACTTCGATGTCATATCCCCTCACCTTCGAGTGGCAGAATATCTCGACCTTCCGGTTGTCCCGTGCGAGGAGATTTATGTTTCTGAACACGTCGTTCACGAACGCCTCGCTTTCGGACGCGATGATGAACCTGTTCACGGTGTCCGCCACTGATGTCGCCGCCTTGAGGCCGTCAATCATATCGCGGCCTTCGAGTATGCTGTAACTTATTGTTTGATATTCAATTTCCGTGAGGGAGAGGATGTTTTCGAGACTGGTCATCCCCTCGCTCTCTTCCGCCCCCTTCTCCTTGATGAGAATCGTGCGGTCGCCTTCTCTGGTTTCATCCGCCATCCACTGGACGAGATCCGCGTATTGCAGGTCGTGCGGGGTCGGGACCTGTATCAGGTTCGGAAACTCGGCGGCGAGACAGGCCGCCTTGGGGTCGAGCGGGGATATGAGCGGCTTGTCCGTGCCGGCGATTCCGACGATCTTGCGGATGTCTGACGGCGTCACCGGGCCGATTATGAAATCATCGTCTTCGAGCCTCTCCCTCGTGATCGGGTCGCCCCCGTCTGTGATGTCGCATACGTCGAGGTCGATGTTCAGCCCGCTGTTCCCGAGGTCTCTCGCGGCGAGCAGAGCCCCGCAGTAGAAGTCGAACGATGAGGAGCTCGGCTTTTCGTCTCCGGACCTGAACGGGAGCAGGAGAGCCGCCTTCACCCTGTTCTTCGCCCTGTTCTCCGCGAGGCGGTCGCCAGTTCCGTATTCAGTGCGGCCGCCGTCCCAGTTCCATACGCCGTCCCTGTTTCCGCTGACGTCTCCGGTACGGCTGTCATTCCCCGGCCTGTCTTCCGAGACGTCTCCCGACCGGCCGTCAGCTCTGTTCTCCCGCCTGTTCTTCGCGCCGTTCTTCGCGGAAGCCGTTCCGTCGGCGGACTGGACGGCGGAAGTGTATGCGTCCGTCCTCGCGGATTCGCGTTCCGCGGCCTCCCGGGCTTCCTTCTTCAACTGTGCGATTTCGTCAGCCGTGGGGATGACGAGTTTCTGCCTTGACTTCAACTTCCTGCTCTCCAGATTGTTGGCGAGGATTATGTCCTCCTCGGTGACTCCGTATTTCTCGGCGACGCTCTCCAGAGTCTCGAACCAGCGGACAGTGTGGATTTTCCGCCCGTCCGTCCGCCCCGTGGCGGCGTCAGAGGTGCGTCCGCTGTCGGAAGCAGCATTCCCGCCTGTGCCCAGGCCTCCCTCTGCGGCGTTCCCGGAAGCATTTCCGGCCGCGTGTGTCCTTGTCCCGTCAGCGTTCCCGTCAGCGTAAGTCCTTGTGCCGTCAGTGCTCCCGGCCCCGGAAGGCTGTCTCCCGGCGGTGTCCTGTCCCGCTCCGTTTCCTCCTGCGGCAGTCACCTCGTTTCCGGACGACTGTTCAGCTGCGGAGGCCTTCTTCGCGTCGGGTTTCGCGCCGTTCCCGGCTATCGGTATGAGTATCACGGAGTTCTTCTTGAGTCCGGACTCCTTCACCGCCGGATTCAGATCGCAGATGTCGTCGATGCTCACCCCGTACGCCTTGCTGATGGAGTAGAGGGTCTGCCTCTCGCGCACGATGTGCGAATAGTACAGAACGCCGTTCACTCTGACCTTCTCCTTTGAAACCTCCACCGGCGTGGTCTTGTAGTAGTCCTGCGCGTAAGTCTCGTAGCCTGTCGCGGCCACGGACACGAGCAGGCATACGGCTGCGTATTTAAGAAATCCCGACACGTGCATAGAAGCTTTTTTGAAATAAATGAAAATCCTGCATAACCTGTTCTGAAGCTCCCGTGTGATGAGCAATAGTTTCAGAACAGCCTTGTAATCAATTCTTTTGTCCCCGGAAGTCCGGTTTCATTTCCGCTCTCCGAGGCTGTCAGCAAATTCGAGAAGCCTGTCCGCGAACGCGCTCCAGGACAGCCTCTCCTTCTCCTTCCGGATGGCCTCCACCATCCTGTCCTTCATCTCCGGATGGGCGAAATACCGCTCGATCTCCTCCCTTATGGCCTCCGGGGCGGCCGCCTTCGCGACAATTCCCGTGCCTCTGTCTCCCACCGACTCCTTCAGGCCTCCCACGTCGGTCACGACCATCGGCACCTCGAAATGGTAGGACACGGAGCTGATTCCGCTCTGAGTCGCGCTCCTGTAGGGGAGCACCGTGAGGTCCGCCGCCGAAAAATAAAGTTTCACCTCCGAGTCCCTTATGTAGGCCAGACGGCTGACTATCCTCTTTTCACGGTCTCCGATGCGGCTGATGATCTCCTGATATTTCCGGAAACTCCCGTAGGGTTCGCCGGCTATGATCAGCTGGTATCCGTCGCCGAGACCTGCGAAAGCCTCAAGCAGGATGTCAAGCCCCTTGTATTCCCGTATAAGCCCGAAAAACAGGAGGTTGCGTTTGCCGTGCGCAAGTCCGAGCCGCGTCTCCGCCTCCTCCCTCGGGATTTTCTCCCCGAAATGCGAATAGAGCGGATGGGGGATCACCGTGAACCTCGCGTCCTTTTTCAGCCGGAGCAGATCCTTCGCCACCGCGTCGCAGAGTGTGACATAGCCGTCGCAGCCCTTGAGGAAGAACCTTGTCAGCGGAGCGTCGAAGAAATGCGGCTCGTGCGGAATCACGTTGTCCAGAATCGCCACCACCCGGCAGTCCTTCTTCAGACGGCCGCAGACATAGCCGAGCGACGGCGCGAACCAGCTCATCCAGTAGCGGACCACGACCAGGTCAGGTCTCCAGCGGCGTATCGCCCGGACCGTCCTCCCGTAGGAGAACGGATTGACCGTGTCGAGCACAGCCTCGCTGCGCACCGGCACGGCCTCGTCGTCTTCCGTCACTTTCTGCGTCCTGCCCGGAAAGAGTATGTCCGGATACTGTCTCGTGAAGTTGAACGCCTTGACATCGTTCGTCCGCCCCAGTTCTTCATAAAGGCAGGCGTTGAACTGAGAAATCCCTCCTCTGAAGGGGTGGAAGCAGGACAGCAGCGCGATTCTCAACTATTTCTTGTTTTTGGTCGCCACATATTCCTCGTTGAGCCCGGCGATCACCTGGTCGGTGATGTCGAGGGTGCTGTCGCCGGTGATGACCGGAGCGCCGCCCTGATTGGTGATGATCATCGAGTAGCCCATAGTCTCGTTGTATTTGTCGAGCCAGGTCTTGATGGCGTCGGCGAGCTGGTTCATCATCACGATCTGCTCCTCCTGAATCTCGCCCTGCTTCTGCTGGGCGTAGGCGTTGAAGTCGTCCTGGGCCTTCTGGAGCTTCTGCTGCTGCACTTCGGCCACCGAGCGGGTCATAAGCCCCTTCTGCATCTTGTCCTGGAAGTCGGTGATGTCCTTTTCGAGCTTCTTGCCCCTCCTGTTCACCTCCGCCTGGATGTTCTGCACCTTCGTCTCTACCACGGAACGCTTGTCGTTAGCCATATCGTACTCCTGAAGGATTCTGTCGAGCTGCACGTAGACGATGTCGCCGGCGTGTGAGACCTCCTCTCCGGACACGGTCTCGGCCGCCTTCTCGGATTTGCAGCATTTAGTGGACGGCAGAATGCAGGCTACGATGGCGGCCGCAAGTGCCAGAACGCTGATAATCAGTGTGATGATGTTGATTTTTTTCATTTTTATAAATATTTTTTTGTTTTTATGCACGAAAATATCCGCCCCAAAAGGCGAAACAACCTACAAATATAGGAAAATATATTGTATTCCCGCAAGCGTCCGGACGGTTTGAGATTATATATTGAGACATCCGAGGTAGGCCAGTATCGTCTTTTCAAGCCCCATATAGAGCGCGTCGCAGATCAGAGCGTGCCCTATCGACACCTCGTCCGTCCAGGGGATGGCGCGGACGAAATATTCCAGATTGTCGAGATTGAGGTCGTGCCCGGCGTTGAGCCCCAGTCCGCATTCACGAGCCTTCTCGGCGGCCTTCAGATAGTCCGCGACCGCCTTCTCCGGCGAGCGCGGGAACATCTCCGCATAGCCGGCGGTGTAAAGCTCCACCCTGTCGCAGCCGCAGAGGGCCGCACCCTCCACCATCTTCGGATCCGGGTCGACGAATATCGAAGTCCTTATCCCGGCTTTTCCGAACTCGGCGCACATCTCGCTGAGGAAGCTCCTGTTCCTGACCGTGTCCCAGCCGGCGTCCGAGGTGAGCGCGTCCGGCGCGTCCGGAACCATAGTCACCTGATCCGGAACGACTTCGAGCACGAGCGAGACGAAGGACGGAATCGGATTCCCCTCTATGTTCATCTCCGTCGTCACCAGAGGCCGGATTTCGCGCACGTCCGCGTACCTTATATGTCTTTCGTCGGGGCGCGGATGCACGGTTATCCCCTCCGCCCCGAATCTTTCGCAGTCCCGGGCTGCCTTCGCCACGTCGGGAAGGTTGCCGCCCCGCGAATTGCGCAGGGTGGCGAATTTGTTTATGTTGACGCTCAGTCTTGTCATATCGTTCCGGTTCCGCCGGTTTTGGACGGGCGCAGTGCCGTCGGGGCGAAACAGGCTGCAAAAATATGCAATATTGTTCAAACCTTGTGAAGAAATCACTAATTTTGCGGCTTCACCTTCCTGAAGGATTGCTTCCGGGGGGCTTTCTTGAATGATTGCTTTCCGAAGGGTTGCCTTCGGGGGGCTTCTTGGATGATCGCTTTCCGGAGGGTTGCCTTTCGAATGATTACTCCTTGAATATATGCGCGACAAGAAATATATGCACGACAGGACACAGATGGTGGCGATAGTTTACAGAAATCCGGATATTCCGGGCACGGAAGCCTACGGAAGGCTTGCCGAAAGGCTTGAGGGCGGCGGACTTGAAGTCTGTCCGGTCTGCGTCTCCGACCCCTCGGACGGGGTCTCATCGGCTCTCGCGGGGAAGGGAATCGGCCTTATGGTCAGTCTCGGCGGGGACGGGACGTTCCTGTCTGCGGCGCGGCTGGCGGCTCCGCTCGGCGTCCCGGTGCTCGGCGCGAATGTCGGCAGGCTCGGCTTCCTTTCCGAAAACCGTCCGGACGACGTGGCCGAGGCCATACTGAACGGGGATTACAGAATCGAGGAGTACCCGATGCTTTCTGCGGCGATTCTCTCCGGAGAGGGCGGGGCGGAGAGCTTTCTCGCCCTTAACGAGATCGCGGTCCACCGCCTCGGCGCGGCGATGCTCGGAGTGGAGATGACGGTCGGCGGCCGGGAGCTTCCGACCTACTGGTCAGACGGGCTCATAGTCGCGAGCAGTCTCGGCTCGACGGCGTATTCCCTGAGCGCGGGCGGTCCCATCGCCTTTCCCGGCGTTCCGGTGCTGCTCGTGACCCCGATAGCCCCGCACAATCTCAATGTGCGTCCTCTGATAATTCCGGTCACCGCTCCGGTGGGGCTGAAGTTCCGCTCGCGTGACCCGAGGCTGGTCTTCTCGGCCGACAACCAGACCACCGAAATCGCCGGGGACGCGGAAGTGAGGGTCTCGCTGGCACAATTTTCGCTCAAAAGGGCGCGTCTTCGCAACTCTCACTTCATAAATGCCCTCACGAGCAAGCTGCATTGGGGGGAGGACATCAGAAACACCCATTGAAATCTTTAGCGAAATTTAACAGGGGCTTCCGCCAGCCGGCTCTTCAAGGCGCAAAAGCGCCGTGCGCAGTTTGCGGAGGGGAGGATGTGTGATAGGGCAAATGGAGCACCACTTCCCCTGTAAAGGGGACGGGAGGGGTTAATA